>JBEIUL010000002.1:0-27614 GCA_040374395.1 Phycisphaeraceae bacterium | reverse complement strand
CCCGCTTCAGCAAGGACAACCTGCTCGGGCGGATGCTGAACTCGACGACCTTCGTCGTGCCGCTGCTGATGCGTCAGCTCTTCGCCACGGCCCGCGGCCACGTCTACCTGTACACGTCGAACCCGCCGTACCTCGGCGCGATCGGCGGCCTCATCGCGACGCTGCGCCGTCACCCCTACGTCGTGCTCCTGCACGACAGCTACCCGCACGTGGCGATCTGGGTCGGCAAGGTGAGCAAGGGCGGCATCGTCGATCGGCTCTGGCACGCCCTGAACCGGCTCATGTACCGACGGGCCCAGCACACCATCGTGCTGTGCCGCAAGGCCAAGGAGCTCGTCTGCCGCGAGTACGGGCTCGATCCGGAACGCGTCCACGTGATCCCGAACTGGGCCGATCCCGAGGCGCTCTTCCCGCTGCCCAAGGCCGAGAGCCGCTTCGCCCGCGAGCACGGCCTGGTCGAGCCGTTCACCGTGCTCTACTCGGGAAACCTCGGCCTCTACTACGAGTTCGACACCATCCTCGACGCGGCCGAGCGGCTGCAGGGCGAGAACTTCCGGCTCGTGTTCGTCGGCAGCGGCGGCAAGCGGCAGTACATCGCCGACGGCATCGCCAAGCGCCGTCTCAAGAACGTGCTGATGCTGCCGTACCAGCCTTTCGAGCATCTCAACGAGAGCCTCAACGGCTGCGACGCGTCACTCGTGACCATCGCCGAGGGCATCGAGGGCATCTCGTTCCCCTCGAAGCTCTACTCGTCGCTCGCGGTCGGCAAGCCGGTCATCGCGATCAGCGAGCCCGACTCCGAGCTGCGGGAGGTGGTCGAGGGCGAGAAGGTCGGTCGCTGGGTCAAGCTCGGCGACGCCGATGGCCTGGCCGCGGCGATCCGCGGCCTGATGAAGGACCCGCAGGGCTGCCTGGAGATGGGCGAACGGGCCCGCTCGCTCATGGAGCGTCGCTACGCGATCGACGCGAGCGCCCGGCAGTACGCGAAGGTCCTGCTCTCGGTGCCGACCGCACGCTGAGACGTCACGTCAACCGAACCGCTGGATCTCGGCGGGCGGAATCCGCCAGAACGGCTTCTGGTTCCATCCGGTGGCGAGGTACCACTTCACCATGCGGTCGATGCCCTCGCGCAGCGGCACCGGCGGACGGAAGCCCGCGGCGCCGAGCTTGTCGGCCTCGAAGCGGGTCTCGTCGAGGAAGAGCTTGCGGACCCGCATGCTCGAGACCGGAAGGTTCTTCCCGGTCAGCGTGATCACCAGGTCGAAGGGCTTGGCCATGGCAAGCACCGCGCCGATCGGCAGCCGCAGGCCGGCCGAGTTCCGGCCAAGCGACGAGGCCACCGCGGCGGCGATCTGGGCGCTGGTCAGGTCGGGCTTGTCGATGAAGTTGAACGGCTCGAATCCGTCCCGATGGCGTGGCCACAGGTACAGCGTCGCCGCGACGAGGTTCTCGACGTACGAGAGGCTCTTCACGTTCGACCCGTCACCGGCCACGATGAAGCGGCGGCGGTGGATCTGGCGGATCAGCGAGTACATGTTCGCGAAGTTGTTCGGCCCGAAAGTGACGGTCGGCCGGATCACCAGGCACGACCGGCCGCCGCCCTTGGCCGTCCACTGCCGGAAGACCTTCTCGCCCGCGAGCTTCGACGCCCCGTAATCGTGCAGCGGATGCGGATCGCTGGTCTCGGTGATCGGCTTCGCGGTGTCGCCGTAGATCGCCACCGAGCTGAAGCCGCAGCAGCGACCGATGCCCGCCCGGTCCATCTCGTCGCACAGGATGCGGGCGCCGGTCTCGTTGACCCCGAAGTACGTCTCGTGGGCGATGCCGAAGTCGTGGTGGGCAGCCGCGAGATTCAGCACCGCCTCGCAGCCCTGGAGCGCCGAACGGACGGCCTCGGGGTCACGCAGGTCGCCGCGGACGAACCGGTCGAGCGGCAGGCCCTCCCGCGGCGGGATCAGGTCGAGGCCGGTGACCGAATGGCCCTCGCGGCGCAACGCGTGGCAGAAGTACTCGCCGATGAATCCGGTGGCTCCGGTGACAAGAAGTCGCATGGCGTTCACGCTCGTACGTCGTGGGGTGAAGCGGAGGAAGCGATCGATCCCGGCCCCGCACCGGCTGGCCGGCCCGTTCGTCGGAAGCGGGTCGAGGTTGGCGTTCGGAAGGCGAACATGGGTGGACGACCGTCAGGTCCGACCCTGACGTACCGGTCCGTTATCGGGTTTTCCTCCAACGTTCCTTACCTGAACCGTCCGACTTCACGCCGATGGTTCCGGAACGACCGGCCGTCGCGGAGGCAGGGCGTACCATCCCCGCCCATGCCCGCGCCGGAACGCACCTTGCGGCTCATGAACACCCTTTCCCGGTCGGTCGAGGCCTTCCGGCCGATCGATCCCGCCGGTCGCCGGGTCACCTTTTACTCCTGCGGGCCGACCGTCTACGACGACGCCCACATCGGGAATTTCCGGTCCTTCCTGAACGCCGACGTCCTGCGGCGGACCCTCGAGCTCGTCGGCCACGAGGTTCGCCATGTGATGAACATCACCGACGTCGGCCACATGACCGAGGACTCCGACGCCGACGGCGGCGGCGAGGACAAGATGGCGGTCGCCGGCCGCCGCATCGCCGAGGCCAAGAAGAGCGGGGCCCTGCCCGCGGGCGTCGAGATCGACCCGAACGACCCGTACGCGATCGCCGACTTCTACGCGGGGCGGTTCCTCGACGACGCCCGCCGGCTTGGCCTCAAGGTCGCCGACGAGGCGGCCCACGAGCCGCTGATCATGCCGCGGCCGACCGCGTACGTACCGCAGATGATCGAGCTCGTCCGCACGCTCGTCGGTCGCGGCCACGCCTATGTCGGCGGCGACGGCGTCGTCTACTTCGACGTGCGGTCGTTCCCGGCGTACGGGCGGCTGTCGAACAACACGCTTGAGGCGCTCAAGGAAGGCGCGGGCGAGCGGATCAACGCGACGAACCAGGCCAACAAGCGCCATCCCGCCGACTTCATGCTGTGGAAGCCCGATCCGACGCACCTGATGCGCTGGCCGAGCCCGTGGGGCGAGGGCTACCCGGGCTGGCACCTCGAGTGCTCGGCGATGGCGGCGGCGCTGCTCGGCGCCGAGATCGACCTGCACTCGGGCGGCGAGGACAACATCTTCCCGCACCACGAGTGCGAGATCGCCCAGAGCTGCGGCGCGAGCGGCCGTCCCTGCTTCGCGCGGCACTGGTTCCACACCCGCCACCTCATGGTGGAGGGCGCGAAGATGTCCAAGAGCAAGGGCAATTTCTTCACGGCCCGTGATCTCTTCGCCAAGGGCGTGACGCCGGCGGCCCTCCGGCTCGAGCTGGTCCGCACGCACTACCGCACGAACGCGAACTTCACGCTGCAGGGCCTGGCGGATTGCCAGCGGCAGGTCGATCGCTGGTCGAGGGCCGACGAGCAGCTCGCGGCCGCGGCGGGCGGACGGGCCGCCGACGCGTCGCGGCCGCCCGGCCCGTTCGAGCGCGGTCTCGACGATTTCACCGCCGCGCTGTGCGACGACCTGAACGTCGCGCTCGCCATCGCCGCCCTCAACACCGCGGCATCGGCCGATCGCGGCGAGGCGTGTCCGGTTCGCGAGCGGGCGGCGCTGCGGCGCATGGACTCGGTGCTGGGCGTGCTCGAGCGCAACCGTCCGGTCGGCGGCGGCGACGATGCGTTCTCGGCGAAGGTCGAGGCGCTGATCGAGGCGCGGCGGTCGGCCCGCGCCGCGAAAGCCTGGGCCGAGAGCGACCGGATCCGCGACGAGCTGCTCGCGCTGGGCGTCATCATCAAGGACGGCCCGCAGGGAACCACCTGGAGTCGCGCGATTTCACCGGCCGGCTGACGCCGGGGAGGCCCGCGATGGCGAAGATTCCCGTCCTCGGTCTGGTCGGAGGCATCGGCGGCGGGAAGTCGCTCGTCGGTTCGATCCTCGCCGAGCTCGGCTGCCTGGTCTGCCACTCCGATGAGCTCGCCCGCGCCGCCCTCGGCGATCCCGCGGTCGGCGATGAGCTCGTGCGGTGGTGGGGGCCCGCGGTCCGCACCCCGACCGGCGAGATCGACCGCACGGCCGTCGCCCGCATCGTCTTCGCCGATCCCGCCGAGCGGCGCCGTCTCGAGTCGCTGGTCCATCCATGGATCGAGGCCGCGCGGCGCCGGAGTTTCGCGGCGGCCCCGCCGGGGACCCGGGCCCTGGTGATCGACGCCCCGCTCCTCCTCGAGGTCGGGCTCGACCGGGAGTGCGACGCGGTCCTCTTTGTCGAAAGTCCCCGGGCCGACCGGCTGCGAAGGCTCCGGGAACACCGCGGCTGGGACGAATCCGAGCTCGACCGGCGGGAAGCGGCCCAATGGCCCCTTGACCGCAAGCGTGCCTCGGCCCATTATGTGATCGTCAACGCGGGGGACCTCCCTGCGTTGAGGTCCGAGGTCCAGAAGGCCTTGGAGACCGCCGAGCGGAAGTTCCGCCCGGCCCTTTGAACCCCGTCCACAGTCGAGCGAGTCGGCCCGGACGTCGTGCGTACGACGTAGGACCGGACCGGGACTTTCCGGGCAGGGTGACCCACTTCCCACGATCGCGGGAAACGGTCAGGAAACGAGCGGGAAACCGTGAGCACCACTGAAGCGCCGAACGTGACACCCAACCCGGGCGGCACGCACCAGAAGAACCCGAACCACAACCACGGCCATCAACAGGGCCAGCATCAAGGAAATCACATGAGCAAGAATCGTCGTCGTCGTCGCAAGGGTGGTGGAGGCGGTCCGGGCGGCGAGGGCGGCGGCGGAGGCGGTGGGGGGGGCGGCGGCGGTCACGAGCGCGGCCCGCGGATCTACGTGCCCGCGCTGGTTCCCGGCTCGGTCCCGACCGACGAGCAGCTCGACAGGGAACTCGCCGAGCTCGAGGTGAAGTTCCAGGGCAAGTACGACCTCGCCAAGAAGGAAGACCTCAACGTCGCCTCGCTCCAGCGGCTCTCGGGCGAGGAGATCGTCAAGCTCGCGAGGAAGGAAGGCCTCGAGGACGTCTCGATCCCGAAGCAGAAGCTCGTCTTCGAGATCATCAAGGCCCGCGCCCAGAAGCACGGCCTGATGGTCGCCGAGGGAACGCTCGAGATCCTGCCCGACGGCTACGGTTTCCTCCGCAGCGCCGACTACTCGTACGTCGCGTCGCCCGATGACGTCTACGTCAGCCCCGCCCAGATCCGCCGGTTCGGCCTGCGGAAGGGCCAGGTCGTGAAGGGCCTCATCCGCCCGCCGCAGGAGGCCGAGACGTTCTTCGCGCTCCTCCGCGTCGAGAGCGTGAACGGCCGCGACCCGAAGGTCCTGCACGACCTGCCGACCTTCGAGAACCTCACGCCGCTCCACCCGAACAAGCGGATCCAGCTCGAGCTGCTCGGCCAGCCGAACAAGCTCGAGACCCGCATCATCGACATGGTGACGCCGCTCGGCTTCGGCCAGCGGGCCCTAATCGTCGCGCCGCCGCGAACCGGCAAGACGGTGATCCTGCAGCAGATCACCAACGCGATCGCCACGAACCACCCGGAAGCGCACGTGATCGTGCTGCTTGTCGACGAGCGGCCCGAGGAAGTGACCGACTTCCGCCGGAACACGCCGAAGCGGGTCGAGGTCGTCGCCAGCACCTTCGACGAGGAGGCCAGCCGGCACATCCAGGTCGCCGAGATGGTGATGGAGAAGGCCCGCCGCATGGTCGAGTTCGGCGACCACGTGGTCATCCTGCTCGACTCGATCACCCGTCTGGCCCGCGGCTACAACAACGCCATGCCGGGCGGCGGCAAGATCGGCTCGGGCGGCGTCGACAACGCAGCGCTCATCAAGCCGAAGAAGTTCTTCGGTTCGGCCCGCAACATCGAGAACGGCGGCTCGCTGACGATTCTCGGCACGGCGCTCGTCGACACCGGCAGCCGCGCCGACGAGGTGATCTTCGAGGAGTTCAAGGGCACCGGCAACGCCGAGTTGCACCTCGACCGCAAGCTCGTCGAGAAGCGGGTCTACCCCGCGATCGACGTGTCGGCGAGCGGCACCCGTCGCGAGGAGCTGCTGCTCGACCCGAAGGAGCACGAGCTCATCGTGCGGCTCCGCAAGGTCATCAGCGACATGAATGTCGTCGAGGCCATGGAGCTGCTCAAGACCCGCGTGGCGAAGACCAAGAGCAATGCCGAGTTCCTGCTGACTATGAGTAAGGGCTGACGCGGGAGCAAGAGCTGGCCCGCGCCCGGCTTCCCGGATCAGCGGTCGATCGTCGAGGTGCGGTACACGACCATGTCGTGCGCCTCGAAAGTTCGGTCCGCGCGATCACTCCGATCGAGCTCTCCGAGCCAAGCCGGCGGCTCGTAGCGGTAGTTCGCCTTCAGGAACGCAAGCGTCTCGCGTCGTACGACGACGAAGTCGACCTCTCCCGGACCCTGGATCTCGTCGAGTGACCTCGTGGCGCCGCCGACCGCCGGGGTTCCGGTCCGGGCATACGCCCACGAGGTCGCCCCGCGGAAGTCGATCGCCACCCGGGCGCCCTCCGGCACCGCGGCCGAGCATGCCCGGATCGCCGCCATCGGCTCGCGATCCCGCAGGTTCACCGCCAGCGACAGCAGGCCGGAGATCGCCATGAAGATCGCGAAAGACGCCCGCACGACCCTCGATCCACCCCACCTCGCCGCGGCGGCGCCGCACAGCAGGCACGCCGGCAGCACGATCGGATAGAAGTAGGTCGATGCGGGAACGACCGGCCGGTATTCGGACAGCGACGTCGACCCGAAGTTGAAGGCGAGCCCGAGCAGCACGAGCCACGCGAGGATCGGCGCGACGACCGCATCCCGCCGACGCCACAGCACGAGGCCCGCGACGAGGGCGAGGCAGCCGATGCCCAGCGTCGGCCGAGCGAACAGCAACTGCTTCGGGCCCGCGAGCGCGAGCCGGGTGATCACGGCGCTCGCGTACTCCCCCTCGGGCCACCCGTGCGCGGGACTGTCGGCGTAGAAGAAGTTCTCGCGGCACTGCTCGAAGTTGCGGGCGAGCTCGTGGAAACGGAACAGGGGGTCGCCGGTCTTCGCCGCGTACGTCGCCGCCTCGGCACCGAGGACCGCGAGCCCGGCGAGGCCGCAGGCGAGCAGTCCCGGCCACGCCCGACGTCCCTCGCGACGGATCGCCAACGCCGCGAGGACCGCGAGCGCGGGCACCGCCAGCACGACCGTTTCCTTCGCGAGCCACGATGCCCCGAGCAGGAGCCCCGAGGCCGTTCCCGCCGCGAGGGCCCTCCGCGTGGATCGCGTCATGGCGGCGACCCACAGCGCGAAGACACCCCAACCGAGCAGCACTCCCGCGGGCAGGTCAGCCCGCAACGCCCGCGCTTCCGAGACCGCGAGGGGCAGGCATGCGACGAGAAGTCCCGAGAGCAAGCCCGCCTTTGGTCCCCACAGCCGCCGCCCGAAGAGCATCGCCAGCACGACCTCGGACAGCCCGAGCGCGAGCGGGAACAGCGAGAAGGCCCACGGCACGGGCGGCAGGATCGCCAACCCCCACGACGCCGGCACGGTCACCGCCGGCCGAATCGCGAAGGCCCTCGGCCCCATCGACTCGCCGGGCTCGTGCGGCGGACCCGCGTACTGCCCAACCACGCTCTCGCCCTGGGCGAGCCGCCACGCGATGCAGGCGTAGTTCTCGGCGTCGCCGCCTTCCCAGTCGACGAGGGGCGTCACCCGCAGCGCGGCGGCGATGGCCACCACGAGCAGGACCGCGACGGTCCACGGCACGGCGATTCCGCCTCCGATGCGCGTGGGCGCGACGGACATGGGTCGCACGATAGTCGCGACCGGTCGGATCTGCGTCGGTCAGGCCTTCACCGGGGCCGCATCGCGGGCCGTCTTGCCGGCGTATCCGTGGCTGGTGTTCCGCAGCCAGGTGTCGGCCATCACGATCGCCCACGCCAGGTTGTAGACGTTCGCGGGCAGGCGACGTCCCGCCCGCACGAGCTTGTTCAGGTCGTGGAAGAAGCCGAATTCGAGCATCGCGGCGAGCGGCGCGTCGGTCGCGGTCGCACTCTCGAGGCGATCGAGGAAGCGCACCGAGGCGAACATCGAGCGGTCCTCGGCGACGAAACCGGTCTTTCGGCGGTTCGCCAGCGAGCCCTCGGGCACGTCGCGGCCGAAGAGGTCCTTGAGCACCTGCTTGCCCTGTCCCGCGGTCGGCCAGTAGCGGCAGCGGCGGATCGCGAGGTCGACCATCGGGAACGAGAGGAACGGATAGACGACGTTCGATCCCGCGTCGGCAAACTGCGAGTAGTTCTTGTGGGCGAAGACGCTCGCGCAGAGCACGCCGAGGTCGGCCAGCGGGATCCGCGACATCGGATCGTCCGAGGGCCGGATCGTCTCGATCCACGAGTCGAGGCTCTCCCAGACCTCGCCGATCTCGGCGGTCGGCCGGATGGCCACCCCGAGCAGCACATTCTGGGCGATGGCCGCATTGAGCTTCGGAACCACCGTCGGGCGACGGAGCACCCGGCAGGCCCGCTCGAGCATGGTGTCGTTCTGCCAGAGCTTGCCGAAGCGGTACGCGAGATCCGCGGCGGTGTGCACCACGCGCGGCAGCCGGTACATGCTGCGGAACCGCAGGCTGCGGCCGAAGAGGCCGAAGGCGCCGTCCGCGCCGGTACCGTCCAGCACCGGCCGGCCCGCGAAGTCGCGGGCGACCTTCTCGGCGAGCACGTGTGACGGCGGGGCCGAGTGGTCGGCGAACGGCTGGCGGTAGATGTCGACCGCCGAGTCCATCACCTGCTCGGCCGCGCGCTGGTCATCCATCACGATCTCGATCGGCAGCCGCAGACGCTTCGCGACCGCGCGGGCCGCGACGGTGTCGGGGTGATCCTCGCCGAAGCTCAGGTGCACCAGCGTCGTGTTGCGGTAGCCGCTCCGCTTGAGGGCGGCGGCCATGATGGTCGAGTCGATGCCGCCCGAGAAGAGCACCACGGGCGCCTCGTCGCCGACCAGATCGACGATCGAGTCCTCGAGCACCTGGCCCACGATCGCGTTGCGGTCGGTGCGGCCGAGGTTGGCCTCGTCGGTGGCCGACGGGCTCCACGAGAGGATCGAGGTCCGCGAGGTGCTGAGGGTCCGCAGGTTGATCTCGGTCAGGCAGCCCGGAAGGAACGCCTTGATCTCGCGGTACAGCGTGAGCGGCGGGATCGGCGCTCCGTGCATGAGCATCGAGAGCACGCCCGCCGGGTCGGGCCGAAGCGGCGCGTCGCACAACTCGCGGAAGTCCGCGCTGATCTCGATTCGGTCGTCGTAGGCCCGCCAGTAGATGAGATCGACGGCCGAGAACGGCGACTCGACTCGGAGGGAGGAACCCTCGACCGTCACGACGCCGGCGTTCGGGATGCGAACGGAGCGACAGCCGGCGGTAGGAGTCCGGCTGACGGTCACGATGGAGGGAGTGTGGGCGGTCTGGTGGCTCAAGCGGAACTCCGACCCTTCCCTCGTCGAACACTGTGCACCCAAGTCCGAGGCTTTCCAGCCATTTCCGACGCTTTGGAGGTCGACTGTCGGGATTGGGAAAAGTGATCGGTCCATCGGATCGTCGGCATGGTCCGGATTCGTTTCCCGTCAAGGATCTACGTGTTACCCTCCGACGGGGATTCGCCCATTATTGAGACTCAACCGCCGCCCGACGGGCGGATCCGAACGAAGTCGGAAAGGAACGTCACCGTGTCTGAAGCCCCCGTCCCTGCTGCCCGGAAACTGAGATCGGATCGCTGCCGCCTGACCGCCCGCGG
This sequence comes from Phycisphaeraceae bacterium, assembly GCA_040374395.1. Classification (GTDB taxonomy): domain Bacteria; phylum Planctomycetota; class Phycisphaerae; order Phycisphaerales; family SM1A02; genus JBEIUL01. The sequence continues at coordinate 17,820 of JBEIUL010000002.1, read as the reverse complement.
CATGTCGCTGGTCGAGATCCTGGCCGTGGTTGCGATCATCGCGGTCCTGATCGCGATCCTCTTGCCGGGTCTCGCGGTGGTCCGCCGCAACGCGATCTGGGCTAACAGCCAGAGCAATCTGCGAAACGTCCACACCTTCCTCGCCGCCTACGCCCAAGCCAACCGCGAGACGATCATCCCGACCGGGTTCGACTTCACCGCCCAAGCCGCGGACCCCCGGGTCCGGGTTCGGACCCCCTCGCCACAGGGCACCACCATGCCGGTCGGTGCCGAGCGAGTCGGGTCGTGGACCGACATCATGTGGATGGACGCCAAACTCGGCCCGTTCGTGAACCTGTCCATGGACGACGAGGGGACGGGCCAGCTCTCGAACTACGACTACGCGTACGACTCGCCGGACCGAGTCTTCTACGAGAGGAACGAGGGATACAGCGGGAACGTCCTCCGGTCGGCTGCCGAGAACACGAATTTTGCCGGCAATTCCACGTCAGAAGCCTGGCCTTTCGGTACAGGAAGCCGCGAGATCGAGAAAGCGCAGCCGGGCTACTTCGCCGGGAATCCTTTCTTCGACCTGCGGCCGAACGGCTTCAACCCCGGGAAGTGGTGGTCGACGGGCCAGATCGTCCGGCCCGTTCAGTCGGTGTACTGCGTCGATTCGTTCGGCGGGGAGGTCTTCCCGGTGGTCGGAAATGCCACCGACCCCAACTCTTTCGCCATTCCGAACGTTGATTATCGGTACGTCGGCAATGTTTGCCTGATGCTCTTCCTCGACGGGCACGTCGCCAGTGAGTCCGAGTTCGAGACCCTGCGGGAGCTGGAGGAAGAGCGGCAGGTCCGGATGCTTGATCTCGACCAGCGAAGGCCGTTCTACGGCGTCTCCCCCTGACGGTCGGTATCGGTCGTTCCGGCCCCCCAACCGCCCGATCCCTTGCCTTCAGGGGCCGACTCGGTATGCTTTCCGCTCTTGACACCGTCCCGCAAGGGACGGTTTTTCATCGGTGCCAGCCTTCCCGATCGATCGGGTCCGGCGGCCGATGCCTCGCCGTTCCGACGGCGGCGGGGACCGAGTCCGAGTCGGCGCGCGGCGGGAGACGCGCGGGTGGGACAGTTCAATCTCAGCGCCACCGTAGCTCAGTGGTAGAGCACACCCTTGGTAAGGGTGAGGTCGTGGGTTCAAGTCCCATCGGTGGCTTTCGCGGCGCGAACCCGTCGCGATCACTCGAAACAGACGGAGAACTCAATGGCGAAGGAAACCTTCAATCGGACCAAGCCCCACGTCAACGTGGGCACCATCGGACACGTCGATCACGGCAAGACCACGCTCACCGCCGCCATCACCGCGGTGCAGGGCGCCAAGGGCCTCGGCAAGGTCATCAGTTACGACCAGGTCGCCAAGGCCTCGGAGTCGGAAGGCCGCCGCGACCCGACCAAGATCGTCACCATCGCGACCAGCCACGTCGAGTACGAGTCGCCGAAGCGTCACTACGCCCACGTCGACTGCCCCGGCCACGCTGACTACGTGAAGAACATGATCACCGGCGCGGCCCAGATGGACGGCGCGATCCTGGTGGTGTCGGCCGCCGACGGCCCGATGCCCCAGACCCGCGAGCACATCCTCCTGGCCCGCCAGGTCGGCGTGCCGAAGATCGTGGTCTTCCTGAACAAGGTCGACCTCGTCGATGACGCCGAGCTTCTCGACCTCATCGAGATGGAAGTCCGCGAGCTCCTCAACAAGTACGGCTTCCCCGGCGACAGCACTCCGATCATCCGCGGCGCGGCCTATCCGGCCCTCACCAACCCGACCGATGCGGCCAAGACCAAGTGCATCGGCGACCTGATGGACGCCCTCGACAGCTTCGTCGAGGAGCCCGTCCGCGAGACCGACAAGCCGTTCCTCATGTCGGTCGAGGACGTCTTCTCGATCAAGGGCCGCGGCACCGTCGCGACCGGCCGTATCGAGCGTGGCAAGGTGAAGGTCGGCGAGGAAGTCGAGATCGTCGGCCTCCGTCCCGAGAGCAAGAAGACGACCGTCACCGGCGTCGAGATGTTCCAGAAGACCCTCGACGAGGGCTTCGCCGGCGACAACGTCGGCTGCCTCCTCCGCGGCATCGAGAAGCAGGACATCGAGCGCGGCCAGGTCATCTGCAAGCCGGGCAGCATCAAGCCCCACACGCAGTTCGAGGGCCAGATCTACGTCCTCACCAAGGACGAGGGCGGCCGTCACACCTCGTTCTTCACCGGCTACAAGCCCCAGTTCTACTTCCGCACCACCGACATCACCGGCAAGATCGAACTGCTCGGCGGCGTCGAGATGTGCATGCCGGGCGACAACGTCTCGGTGCGCGTCGACCTTGAGGGCAAGGGCGTCGCGATGGAAGAGGGCGTCCGTTTCGCGGTCCGCGAGGGCGGCCGCACCGTCGGTTCGGGAGTTGTGTCCAAGATCATCAAGTGATCGCGGCCACGCCGATCCCGCCCGGCCGCGAGGCCGGGATTCACGTCTGATTCGAGCGCCGGCGCCGGGTGACCCCCGGCGCCGGCGATTCCCCCCGCGTCCCGAACGGGCCGGGGTAATGAGAGGTATGTCATGGCCAAGAAGGCTCTCGATCGCGAATACGTCTGGCTGGTCTGCACCGAGACCGGCGACATGAACTACCGGACCAACATCCGTGTGAAGGGTGGCATCGCCGAGAAGGTGAAGGAGGGCTTCATGAAGTACTGCCCTCGCCTTCGCAAGCACACCCTCCACAAGATCAAGCGGAAGTGAGCCGTCGGCCAACCGGGCCGGCATCGATGCCGGCCGCGCTACGCCAGTAGCTCAATTGGTAGAGCAGCGGATTCCAAATCCGCAGGTTGAGTGTTCGAGTCACTCCTGGCGTGTTCGTTCGGGCCGGTTCGCCGGTCCCGATCCATTCCCGCAAACCCGCCCCGGCCCCGGGGCGGCCTTGACGAGGAGCCTCCGTGTCGACCGCCATCTACAAGCCCGGCCAGGGCTACTACACCCGGATGGGCACCGTGCTCGCCGTCGCCCTGCTCGGCCTGCTGGGCATGAACTGGCTCTGGCAGTTCGTGTATCGCCCGATCGGTGGCATCAACCCGTCGTACGTCGCCGCCGGCACGTGCATCCTCGTGGGCGTCATCCTGACCGTGCTCACCTACTGGGCGGTCTATCTCAAGCCCCGCAGCTCGGACTTCCTGATCGCGACCGAGGGTGAGGTCAAGAAGGTCAACTGGTCGACGCCCCGCGAGATCTGGGGTTCGACCGGTGTCGTGATCTTCACGATGGTCTTCCTCACGATCGTGGTCTTCGTCGTCGACAAGGCGTTCGTCGTGCTGTTCTCCGCGATCCGGGTGCTGGACGTCCCGAACTGACGCTTCGGCGTCGGCCCGGTGACGGGCTTTCCCCTTGAAGGGCATACCGACATGGACAACATGAACGAGAACGAGCCGAACCCCGCCCCCGATGCGACCGAGACCGCAGCCGGCCACGACGCGCCGAAGCAGGTCAAGAGCCTCGTGGCCGGTCGCGATGCGGTGAACAAGGCGGGCGGCACGCTGGCGTCGGTCGGCGTCGAGACGAGCAAGGCCCTCGCGGGCGCCCCGAAGCGGGCAAAGGGAGCCCCGAAGCCCGCCGAGGCTGCCGGGGACGAACCGTTCGATCCCGCGGCGGACCTGCCCATGTACCGCGAGGGCATGGACTGGTTCGTGCTCCGCGTCGCGAGCAACAAGGAGTCGTCGGTTCGCGAGACCCTGCTTCGCAAGGTTCAGATCGAGGGCATGGAAGACCTCGTCGGACGCATCATGGTGCCGACCGAGAAGACCAAGACGGTCAAGGGCGGCAAGCAGAAGGTGACCGAGACCAAGCTCTACCCGGGCTACGTGTTCGTCGAGATGCGTCTCGAGCCGGACGGTCGAATCCCGCAGGACGTCTTCTTCCTCATCAAGGAGACCACCGGGGTGGGCGATTTCGTCGGTACAGCCGGTCGGCCCACGCCGATGGCCCCGCACGAGGTCGAGAAGATGCTCTTCGACTCGCGCAAGCCCGAGGAGGCCACCACGGTCAAGATGGAGTTCGCCAAGGGCGACTCGGTCACGATCAAGGAAGGCCCGTTCCAGAACTACGAGGGCTCGGTCGACGAGGTGCTTCCCGAGAAGGGCCTCGTCCGCGTGCTCGTCACGATCTTCGGCCGCCAGGCCCCGATCGAGCTCGAGTACTGGCAGATCGCCAAGGCCGGTACCTGACGGGTCGATTCGCGCGGATTCTGCAGAAGCTCGGCGGAATGTGCCGATCGTCCCGCCATGCGCCGAATCTCCTCCCCGATCCCGTTCATCGTGCCCGTCGTGGCTGCCTCGATCATCGTCGCATCCGGCTGCACGCCCCGGATGGCGTATCCGCCGGTCGCCGGCCCCTCGAGCGGAGGCATCGGGACCGCGGATGACGCGCCTGGGCCCCAGGTGATGGCCACCGCCCTCAAGGCGGTCGCAAAGCGGAATGGAGACACCTCGTTCGCCTTCTCGCTGCCGGCGGGGCTTCGCGAGTCATCGTGGACTGCGGTCGGACGTTCGGCGGGAGCCGAGACGCGGTGGGCTTCCGAGGGCGACTCCGACTTCTACTCGGTCGAGTCGGTTCGCGTCGACGGTGGCACCGCGACGGTCGAGGTCGCGGCGCCGAAGGCCGGGCACTTCCAGCTGTTCACGGTTCGCCTCGTGGGTGGCGGCTTCGATTCCTATCGGGTCACCAGCGTCCAGCCGTGGACCGTCCGGTACGACCCGCCCGCGGTGAATCTGCCGGTGGGATCGAAGGCTCCCGCGACGATGGCATCGACGTCGGCGGATGCGACGGGATCCTGACCTCGCGCCTTCGCGGGGTTGGTCAGTCCGAGTAACGGTGCCGCCAGCCGGTTCCCGGACGTGCGAAAGCCGAAATGTCCCTTGGTTCCCGCAGGTTTCGTGGCCGAGCAGTGGCGTAGCCCCAATCCTGGGCTAGGTTTAGGCCGGTGAGGGACGGGTTGCCCCGAATGCGGTCAACCTCGCTGTCGTTCCCTCGCGGCTTCCGGGTGGTCACTCGACTTACGTCGAGTTTCGCCGGTTCGGCCCCGCCGACACGAGCGTGACCAACTCTTCGCAACTCGTTCCCTGACCCGTCGGACGCGGTCGTTCCCACACCGAGTCTGGCGTCGTGGCGTGCACGGCTCTCGGCACGCCGGTCTTCCCTTTCGCGGCGACCAGGGACGGTTTCCGCGACCAAATCCGAACCCACCTTGCGGGTGGAGTCGGGAGATGCGATGCGTTTTGGACATGTGAACCTGCTTGCGATGGCGGCCATGTCGGCGGCCCCGACCGCGATGGCCGGCGTGGTGTTCGAGAGCGTGAGCACCGACACCAACGGCTCGATCTCGAACGCGTACTCGAGCGGCGGCTCGTACTTCTACGCGACCAGCACCGGCCAGGCGTTCTCGATCGAGGACGACGTGAACCTCGACGGGATCACCTTCTGGGGCTCGACCCAGAACTTCACCGGCGGCCAGCTGGCGAACATGGCCGGTTACGAGGTCATCATCTGGAACACCGACTTCGGCAGCATCGCCGCCCAGTGGACGCTCTCGGCGGGTGACGTGACCGCGATCTCGACCGGTGACGAGAACATCTACAACGGCCTCGAGTTCGCGATCAGCGGCACGATCTCGGGCACGCTCGCGGCCGGCTCGTACGTGATGAACATCGGCGGATTCCAGATCGATCCGAACGGCGACAGCTTCGTCTGGTCGACCGGCAGCATCGTCGGCGGGTGGTGGTACACGCAGAATCCGACGTGGGGCACCTGGAAGGAGGCTCCACTCATGATCGGCAGCGAGCCGGGTGGCGCGTTCCGCCTGAACGGTACCGTCGTGCCTGCCCCGGGAGCCCTGGCGGTGCTGGGTCTCGCGGGTCTGGCGACCGGCCGGCGGCGGCGCTGAATCGAGCGAGAATTCAAGTCGTGACATGCGGCGGCCCCCGGAGTTCGGGGGCCGCCGTTTCTCGGTCACGATTCGGACGCGTCAGTACGACTTCGCGAACACGACCCGCTTCGTCGCGGGCTTGCCGGTGATCACGCACGGGCCGGGATCGTCGCCACCCTCGAGCGGGATGCAGCGGACGGTGACGCCGAGCTCATCCTTGATCCGCTTCTCGACCTCGGGGTCGAGGCAGAAACGCGAGTGCGCGAAACCGGCGTGCGGCGGGACCGGCGCGTTCGGGTCGCCGCCGCGCGGGGCGGTGAAGAAAGCCTTGAACTCGTCGAGAGAGTCGATCGTCCGCGAGTGCTCGGCCCGCCAGGCCTTCGCCCGCTCGAAGAGGCCGGTCTGGATCTCGTCGAGGATCGCCGCGACGTTCGCGACGAAATCGTCGCGCTTCACCGCGGACTTCTCCTTGTGCGGCCTGTCGCGGCGGGCCATGAAGACCGAGCCCTGCTCGATGTCGCGCGGGCCGACCTCGAGGCGGATCGGAATGCCCTTCTTGATCCAGCCCCAGACCTTGTCGCCGCCGCGGAGGTCGCGCTCGTCGATCTCGACCTCGACGGTGCGGCCGGCATAGGTGATCTTTCGCAGCTCGGCGGCGAGCTCGCGGCACCACGCGAGCACCTGCGGCGCGGTCTCGGCCTTGTGAAGGACGGGCAGGATCACGACGTGGGCGGGGGCGAGCCGCGGCGGCAGCACGAGGCCGTCGTCGTCGGAGTGGGTCATGATCATGCCACCGACGAGGCGGGTCGAGACGCCCCACGAGGTGGTCCACGCGTGCTGCAGCGTGCCCGACTGGTCAAGGAACTTGATGTCGCTCGCGGTCGAGAAGTTCTGGCCGAGGAAGTGGCTGGTGCCGGCCTGCAGGGCCTTGCGGTCCTGCATCATCGCCTCGATGCAGAAGGTGTCGACGGCGCCGGGGAAGCGCTCGCCCTCGGTCTTCTGGCCCTTGATCACCGGCATCGCCATCCAGTTCTCGGCGAAGTCGGCATAGACGTCGAGCATCTTCATCGTCTCGACGCGGGCCTCGTTGGCGGTGGCGTGGGCGGTGTGCCCTTCCTGCCACAGGAACTCGGCGGTGCGCAGGAAGAGCCGCGTGCGCATCTCCCAGCGCACGACGTTTGCCCACTGGTTGATGAGCAGCGGAAGGTCGCGGTAGCTCTGCACCCACTTCGCGAAGCTCGCGCCGATGATCGTCTCGGAGGTCGGCCGGACGACGAGCGGCTCCTCGAGGGCGCTCTCGGGGTCGGGCATCAGGCCGCCGCCGGGCTTCGGCACGAGGCGGTGATGCGTGACGACCGCGCACTCCTTCGCGAAGCCCTCGACGTGCTCGGCTTCCTTCTCGAGGAATGACAGCGGGATGAAGAGCGGGAAGTAGGCGTTCTTGTGGCCGGTGTCCTTGAACATCCGGTCGAGGGAGCGCTGGATGTTCTCCCAGATCGCATAGCCCCACGGCTTGATGACCATGCAGCCGCGGACCGGACTCGATTCCGCAAGATCGGCGGCGCGGACCACCTGCTGGTACCACTCGGCGTAGTCCTCGGTCCGGGTGGGGGTTATGGCGGTCTGGGGCTTGGCGGGAGGCGTGCTCATGGGGCGTTTCCTGCGTTCGGATCGCGAAGCCTAAACCATCGACGGGAAATCCGGGGCCGCGGTCACTATCGTGGCCCCTCCATGAGGGCGAGACTGGATGCCTCGGACGCGGTTCCGGGGGAGTTGCGTCGCAACTTCCTCGGGGCGCTGGACCGCGCGCTCGCCGAGGCGGGGGGGTTCGCCGGGCTTCCGCCGGACGAACGGCCCGAGGCGATCCGGCAGGTGCGGAAGGCAACGAAGGCCCTGCGGGCGATGATCCCGCTGCTGGAGGGGGCCACGAGCGACGAGGCGCGGGCGGGGGCGGAACGGTGCCTCGCCGATGCGGCCGGGGTGCTGTCGCCGGTGCGCGACCGCGACGCGATGCTCGCGATCATCGGGCGGCTGCTCGGCGAGCGCGACGACGTTCGGGCCCGACGGTTTCGCGATGAGCTGACCGCGGCGCTCGTCCCCGCGATCGGGCCCGCCGAGGAGGCGCGGCTTGACGAGCTGCTGGTGGCCCGCGCCGCGGTCGAGCTCGGCCGGGTTCGTGCGGCGGGAGAGACGTGGGAGTTCGCCGAGGTCGATCCCGAGGCGATCGCCGAGTCGATGGCGACGGCGTGGCGCGAGGCCCGCGACCTGGCGGGGGCCGACTGGTGCGACGGGTCGGACGACCGTTCGCACGAGATCCGGAAACGATGCTCGCGGCTCGCGCTCCAGGTCGGGCTGCTCGAGGATCGCGACCGCCGACTCAAGCGCATCCGCCGCGAGCTGAAGCGAGTCTGCGATCGACTTGGCGAGGAGCACGATCTCGCGATGCTCGCCGAGAGGGTCGCCCTGGAAGCGAGGCGATTCTCCCGGGAGGGACTTCCCGAGGCGGTGGCGATGCTCTGCGGCGCGGCCCGGCAGCGGTTGCGCGAATCGGCCCGCGAGGCGACCGGCGAACTCTTCACGACGGGCCGCAAGGCCTTCCAACGCCGCGTTCGTCGGGCACTATCCTGACCGCCCGTCTTCCGGAGGCTTCCCATGAAGTGGATCGTGCGTCTCGTGATCGTGCTGGCGCTGGTGGTGATCGGCGCGGGCGTCGCCCTTGTGCTCTCGGTCGACCGCATCGCGAAGGCCGCGATCGAGTACGGGGGAACCGAGGCCCTCGGCACGAAGACGAGCCTCGAATCGATCCACATCGGGATCCTCGGCGGCACGGCGTCGCTGTCCGGCCTCGCGGTCGCCAACCCGACCGGCTATCCCGAGGGCAACTTCCTGTCGCTCGGGAAGGGCGAGGTCGGCGTGTCGCTCGGATCGCTCTCTCGCGCGACGGTCGAGGTGCCGAAGATCGAGCTCGACGGGATCGCGGCGCGACTCGACATGAAGCTCGGCCAGAAGAGCAACGCCGAGACGGTGCTGGCGAACATCGAGGCGTTCAGCAGGAAGTTCGGCCCGGGCGGGGAGGGACAGCCTTCGGATCCGGCGGGCGAGGGCAAGAAGCTCGTGATCCGCCAGCTCGTGCTGACCGACATCTCGGCGAAGGTCTCGGTCGAGAACTCGGCCGAGGTTGACGTGAAGGTTCCGCGGATCGAGCTGAAGGACGTCGGCGGCGGCGAAGGCGTGACCATGGCCCAGCTCATGAGCGTGATCACGACCGCGACGGTCGACGGCATCCTCAAGAACGGCGGCGACGCGATTCCGGCGGTGCTGCGTGATTCACTCGGACCGAAGCTGGCCGAGGTCGGTACGGTGCTTCGCGATCAGGTCGGATCGGCAGTGACCGGCGCGGTCGACAACGCGAAGAAGGCCCTCGAGGGAGCGACCCAGAACGTCGGCAAGTCGGTCGAGGACGCCGGCAAGAAGGCCGGCGAGTCGATCGAGAAGGGTCTCGGCGACCTGCTCAAGAAGAAGTGAGACCGGTCCGCGTCAGGGTGCCGCGGTTTCCTTCGCGACCGGGGCCGCCGGCGGCGTCTTGCCGGCCTCGACGAGCAGGGCGTCGATGAGCTTGGTCTTCTCCCCGAGCGGCGAAGCCGGATGCAGGTTGTTGTGGCGCAGCACGCCCTTGGCGTCGATGATCGCGACGTGGGGGATGCCGTTCACGTCGTAGTCGGGGTTGAAGACGTCCTGGGCCGAGTACGCGACCGGCCAGGTGATCTCCATCGCCTTGATGTAGTCGGTCATGAGCTGGCGTTCCTTGGCGGGATCGCCGCTGCAGTCGATCGGGGCCGAGCCGCGCGGGTAGTGCTTGCCCTGCAGGCTGGTCACGCCGAGGATCACCACGTCGTCGCCCGGGTAGTGGGCCCGCAGCTCGCGCACGTTCGGGAAGCTCGCGACGCACGGTCCGCACCAGGTGGCCCAGAAGTCGAGGATCACGACCTTCCCCTTGAGGGCGTCGAGCGAGGCGATCGCGACCGGTCCGTTCGCGTCGTGGACCCACTCGAGGGTCACTGCGGGAGCGGGCTTGTCGACGATCGGGCCCTTCATCGGTCCGGCGTCGAGTTTGGCGAGCGAACGCTTGAGGCGATCGACGGCGTCCTTCCGCTTGGCGGCATCGTCAAGCTTCTGGGCGGAGGCGAGGGCGTCCGTCGATTTCGCCATGAGCGAGAGCCGAAGGGACTCGCGCTTGTCGGCATCGACCGCGTCGCCGAGGTCGACGATCATCTTCATGTAGCCCGCGACGCCCATCATGCCTTCGGGCGTGGGCTGGAAGCGGTTGCCGAGGGCGAGCAGGTCGTTCGCTGCCGGACGGAGTCGTTCGGGAGCGACCGACGAGAGCGGACGGGTGAGGCCCATCATCCCGTTCGTCTTGATGAAGTCGTCGAGACCGTCGTGCGAGAGCAGGGCGGCGTAGGCGTCGGCGTCGTCGGAGCGGCCGGCCATGGCGAGCGCCGCCGCGAAGCCGTTCGCGTCGGGCGTGGCGGCGAGGGCCTCGAGTCGTGCGTCGGCGGCCTTCGCGAGTTCCGCCGTGAACACCGGCGAAAGCGTCTCGATCTGCCCGACGTTCATGGTTGCGGGGTCAAGGGCGAACTCGGTGCAGATCGCGGCTCGCTTGGGGGCGAGGGCTTCCTCGAGCTTCGCGGGGTCGGCGCGACGGCCGCCCTCGATGGTTGCGAAAACCTCGCTGCTTGCCTTCATGTAGGCCTGGCGGATCTTGGCGACGGTGGCGTCGTCGAGACCGGTGGCCTTGGCCGCCGGGGCGGCGGTGTCCTGCGGGATGGCCGGTGACGGGACGACCGCGAGCGACACGGCGACGGCAAGCGAAGCGAGGGGGGTGAGCGTCATGGCTCCGGAGGGTAGCGGAAGCAGCCGTCTCGATGCCGTCAGAAAGGCCTGGTCAAGAGCGGGCCGTCGTTGAGCCGCACCATGACGCTCGTCGGCGTGCGGATGAGTTCGACGCGATAGCCGGCCGATTCGAGCAGATCGATGAGCTCGTCGTCGGTCAGTTCGCGGATCTCGGGAACCAGGCGCTGGGCGACGGTCGGCCCGGGTCGGGGAACGGCGGGGGCCGGCACGAGAAGCCAGGCGCCTGCGGCAAGCAGCGAGGCGGCCAATGCGGCGAGCCGAGCGCGACGCCGGACGATCGCGCGCCGGCGGCGGCGGTCGAGGGCGTCGAGCGCGAGGCCGAGGATCGCGGTGCGGCGGCGTATGAAGTCTGCGGATCGGTCGGTGGTCATCGGTCTTGTCCAGTCTGTCGGGCCGCGTCGTTCGCGCGGCGCAGTCGGCTTTCGGTGGCGGCCTCGCCGAGGCCGAGGTGGCGGGCGATCTGGTGGATGGTCAAGCCGGCGGCGTGGCGAAGCCGCAGCAGCAGGCGTTGCTCGTCGTCGAGGCGTGCTTCGAGCGAGGCGATCTCGTCGGCGAGGGAGATCTCGGAGTCGACCGGCGGCTCGTCGCGGCCGGATGAAGGCCTCGCCTTCCGCCGCCGTCGGCCCGCGTCGCTTCGGAGGCGATCGATCGCCGCCGAGAGCGCCGCTTTCGCCCGCCCTGCGTCGAGCGCGGCGAGCGAAACGAGCGGCGGGAGCGACTCGGCGACGCGAAGGAAGGCGTCCTGCACGCAATCGAGCGCGAAGCTCTCGTCGCATCGGGTGCGGGCCGAGACGAGGGCGACCAGCCGGTCGAAGCGATGCGCAAACAGTTCGCCCAGCGCGTCGCGCGAGCCCGCCGCGATCTCGTGCGAGATGCGGCGGGCCCAGGCGTCGTCCTCGGCGCAAGCGCCGTCGGGGCCGTCGTGCGGCATCGATTCGGCTCAGCGAGCGTCCGGGTTTGCGTTCGCGGCGGCCGGTGTGCCGAAAGCGGCACTAATCACCGTGTCGGCGATCGACATCAAGTCTTTCGGCGCGCTGACGATCAGCAGGCCCGAAGCCGGGTGAACCGCAAGCTTCAGCTTCTCGGCGATGTCCTCGTCCGAGAATCCGGCGAGAGAGCAGGCGAGGATGATCGCGCTCCGGACCTCGTCTTCGGTACGTCCTTGGTCCTTGATCGGTCTATCCAGGAACAAGCGGTATACCTTGATTTCCTGCACTTTCGAAGCCGTCGTGGGTGGCGCCTGCTCGAAGACGCGGTAGATGTCGATGCGCGGCCGCATTTGCCCCCTGCCTCCCGGTACGGGCTCGACCGTCTCGATCCTGAGCACGTCGACGTAGCGAGGCTTCGGGCTCCCGTCGGGACTTGCCATGCGAGTCACGTCCAGGTTGTCCATCAGCGTGTTGAGCGAGACGCCGCGGAGCGAGATCGGCGGGACGAGCAGTTGGCCCGCGTCGCCGTCGATCAGGATGTTCTCGAAGCCCGACGCCTGCTTCACCAGGTCGAGGAACTGCGCCAGGGTGCCACCCGAGAACGCAAGATTGATGCGGTCCGAAGAATCGTTCAGCGTCTCGGCCAGGCTGCGCTTCCATCGTGCGACCTGATCCCGGGCGTCTTCGACCGACGAGGTCGGCCCGCGCAACACCAGTTGGTGCCCTCCGCCCGCCGCGTCGGCGACTTCCGCCTGCAGCGAACCGTTCGGCGGGTACTCCTGGACGAATGCCAGGGCGGACTCAGCGAGGCGCCGGCTCGGGATGATCCGCATCGAATCGGTCCATGGCAGTGCGATGATCACTTCGACATTCTCGGCCGCGACCGGGCCGGGCGATGGCGTGGGGGGCTGTGCGGTCGGGGCTTGCGAAGCGGCGAGGACGAGCGAGATCAGGGGTGCGGTCAGCATGGGGCCTCCTTTGGTGGAAGGGTTGGATGGCAGGAAGACGAGGCCGAGGGGTGAAGTCCGTCGCGGTCAGGCGAATATTCGTGGATTTTCACTGAGTTTTTCGACCGCGGCTCTTGGGTTAGGCCCGCGATGAACGCCGTCCTCAATCGGCGTCGGTCGCTGACCGACGCCCCCAGTGACGTCTCGCGGGAGAAATCCCATCAAGGTCACTGGTGAGGGCGGTCCGCGACCGCCCTGGGTGAACGCTGACGTCGTTCGCGGGACGGGCCCGCGATGAACGCGTCGCCCGTCACGCGTCGGCTGCGTGCCGACGCTCCATGAGCCATCGCGCGCTGAACTTCGTGCCGTTCACTGGGGTGGGCGGTCCGCGACCGCCCTGGATGAACGCTGAAGCCGTCCGCGGGTTGGGCCCGTGGTGAACGCTCACCTCGTCCCGCGTCGGTCGCTGACCGACGCCCCCAAAGTGAAGTCAGGGGCCGCCGTGCGCGAGTGACGTCGTGCCTGTCACTCGGGAGGGCGGTCCGCAACCGCCGCGGATGGACGCGGGAGCCGAACGTCGGTTGGGCGCGGAACGACGAGGCCATGCCTCGTCGTGACTTTGTGCCGCGGGGTGTTTCGACGACGGGGCATGGCCCCGTCGTTCCGGGTGGGGGGTGTTTCGAGATTCGGCGTGGCTGGTCGGCGCCGATTGAGTCGCGCATCGTTCAGGGCCCGGCGCTCTCCCGCCGTCAGGCCCTCGCGGCCGGCGTCTGGTCGAGGTTCAGCCGCGGGAACGGCGCGACGCGGGCGATCGCGGCACCGTCCGCGAGCATTCCCCAGCGGAGCGAGGCGTCCCACGAGCCGGGGCGGCCGGCGGTCGGGTCGCCGAAGGCGGCGAGAATCTCGCCGGTTCGCGTCGGCATGATCGGGCCGAGCAGGTGATTCGCGATGCGGATCGCCTCGACGCATTGCGTGAGGATGGCAGCGAGGCGATCCCGCTGCGACGGATCTTTCGCGAGCTTGAATGGCTCCGTCGCATTGATGAAGCCGTCGACCGAGCGCAAAAGCCCGAGCCCGGCGTTCGCCGCGCCGCGTAGGTCGAAATCGGCGTACGACGCCCGGGCCTTCTCGGCCGCGGCCCCCGCGATCGACGGCCAGTCGTGGCCGCTGTCGACGACCTTCGCCGCGGCCGCCGCCGACATCGGCAGTTTCCCGTCGAAACTCTTCGCGAGCATCGCGGTGGTGCGGCTCGCGCAGTTCGCGAAGGTGTTCACCAGCTCGCTCGTGTAGATGTCGTGGAAGTGCCGGGCGCTGAAGTCGGCGTCGGTCGCCTCGAGCGGGCCTTGCGTGGTCATGTACCACCGCCACGCGTCGAGGCTGTAGGTCGCGAGGTATCGCTCGATCGTCTCGAGGTCGACGAAGTTGCCGAGGCTCTTCGACATCTTCTGGCCGCCCGAGATCCAGAACGAGTGGGCGTAGACGCAGCGGGGCATCGGCAGCTCGAGGGCCATGAGCAGCGCCGGCCAGATCACCGCGTGGAACCAGAGGATCTCCTTGCCGATGACGTGGTACTCGGCGGGCCAGAACCCCGCCCGGGCCTTCGCGAGCTCGCCGCCCGGTTCGGCGAGGCCGAGGGCCGTGACGTAGTTGAAGAGCGCGTCGATCCACACGTAGATCACGTGCTTGTCGTCGCCGGCCGCGGCGCCGGGCATCGGGATGCCCCAGGTGAAGTTCGTCCGCGTGATCGGCACGTCCTGCAGGCCCTGCCGCAGGCGTCCGAGCGTCTCGTTGAAGCGGCCTTCCGGACGCACGAACCCCGGGTTCGCGGCGAAGAACTGCTCGAGCCGCGCCTGGTACGCCGAGAGGCGGAAGTAGTAGTTCCGCTCCTTGGCCCGCACCAGCGGCTTGCCCGAGATCGGGCTCTTGTAGTCGAGCTCCTTGGCCTTCGTCTCGGTGTGGTACTCCTCCTGCCCCTCGTCGTACCAACCCTCGAACTCGCCGAGGTAGACGTCGCCGCGCTCGAGCAGGCGCTGCACGAACGCCTGCACCTGCCGCTCGTGCCGCGGTTCGGTGGTTCGGATGAAGTCGTCGTTCGTGAGCCCGAACGTCCCCATCACCTTGCGGAACTCGGCGGCGTTCTCGTCGGCCAGCGCCTGCGGCGTGATGCCGCGGGCCTGGGCGCTCCTCTCCACCTTCTGGCCGTGCTCGTCGGTGCCGGTGAGGAAGAACACCTCGCGGCCGGCGAGGCGGGCGGCCCGCGCCCAGACGTCGCAGATGGTGGTGGTGTAGGCGTGCCCGATGTGGGGCCGGTCGTTCACGTAGTAGATCGGCGTGGTGATGTAGGCCGGCGCGGGCATGGGGGAGGGGATTCTACCGGCGGCGACCGCTACACTTCGCGTCCCATGTCCGTCGGAAACCCCGCATCCCGGGGCCTCCTCGTCGTCATCAGCGGCCCGTCCGGTGTCGGAAAGACCTCGATCCTGCGCGAGGTCCTCCGCCGCACCGGCGCGGTGTTCAGCGTGTCGGCGACGACGCGATCGCCCGCGGCCGGTGAAAGGGACGGCGTCGACTACTACTTCATCGACCGCGAGACCTTCCAGAGGTGGGTCGACGAGCGGCGGTTCATCGAGGTCGCGCAGGTCTTCGGGCGGAACTGGTACGGAACGCCCCGCGAGCCCGTCGAGCGGCAGCTCGCCGACGGGAAGATCGTCGTGCTCGACATCGACGTCCAGGGCGCGGCCGAGGTCAAGAGGTACATGCCCGAGTGCCTCGCGATCTTCATCCTGCCGCCGAGCGAGGACGAGCTGCACCGGCGGCTTCGCGACCGGGGCCGCGAGGATGCCGAAGCGATCGCGCGGCGGTTCGCCGAGGCCCGCAAGGAGATCGCCTTCGCCCGCGAGACCGGGATCTACGACCGGTTCGTGACCAACGAGAACCTCGCGCCGGCGACCGACGAGGTCGAGCGGACGATCCTCGCCGCAGCCGGCGTGCGGGCGGGAGCGGCCGGGTGCTGAGGCTCGACTCGCTCGCCAAGCGGTTCGGCAACGTGCAGGCCGTCTCGGGGCTGTCGCTGTCGGTGCGCCGCGGCGAGGTGCTGGGACTGCTCGGGCCGAACGGGGCCGGGAAGAGCACCACGCTGTCGATGGCGATCGGGCTCATCGCGCCGGACGCGGGGACGGTCGAGTACGAGGGGCTCGGTTCGCCGCGCTCGGCGTCGGTGCGGGCTCGCATCGGGTACGCGCCGCAGTCGCTCGCGCTGTACGACGAGCTGACCGGCGCCGAGAACCTGCGTTTCTTCGCGCGGCTGCAGGGCATCCGGCGGATCCGTGAACGCGTCGACGCGGCGCTCGAGCGGGTGCAGCTCTCGGCCCGCGCCGGTGACCGCGTCCGGACCTACTCGGGCGGCATGCAGCGGCGGCTGAACCTTGCGGTCGCGCTGCTGAACGATCCCGAGTTCCTCCTGCTCGACGAGCCGACCGCGGGTGTCGACCCGCAGAGCCGCAACAACATCCTCGAGCTCGTGCGAAGCCTCGCCGACGAGGGCCGCACCGTCGTGTACACGACCCACTACATGGAAGAGGCCGCCCGGCTTTGCCACCGCATCGCGGTCATGGACCACGGGCGGATCCTCGACGTCGGTCCGCTGGGCGACCTGCTCGCGCGGCACGGAGGGGCGACGTCGCTGGTCGTCGAGCGCGGCGAGGCGACCGAACGCAAGCTCGTCGCCGACCCGGTCCGCGAGCTCGGCGAGCTGCTCGCCGCCGGCGGCGTGACCGGCGTGCGGGTCGAGCCGCCCGACCTCGAGACCGTCTTCCTCTCGCTCACCGGACGGAGCCTGCGCGACTGATGCTTGCGATGCTCGCCATCGTCCGGAAGGACCTGACGCTGCTGGTGCGTGACCGCGGGAACGCATTCTTCACGTTCGGCTTCCCGCTGCTCATCGCGATCTTCTTCGGCACGATCTTCGGCGGAACCGGCGACCGCGCCCGGCTGCCCATCGTGGTCGTCGACGAGGCGGGCGGGAAGATCTCGGCGGCGTTCATCGACGATCTCGCGGCCGATCCGCTCATCGCGGTCGAGCGGATCGAGCGGCGAGAGGACGGCGAGAACCGCGTGCGGCGCGGCAAGGCGCTCGCATGCGTGGTGATCCCGGCCGACTTCGAGCAGAAGGCCGACCGCATGCTGTCGGGCACGTCGCTCGATCTCGTCGCGATCGTCGATCCGGCCCGGAAGGCCGAAGGGGCCTTGCTGTCCGGAAAGCTCAACGAGGTCGCGTTCCGCCAGCTCGGACGGATCTTCACCGACCCCGAGCGGCTCAAGGCGTCGCTCGACCAGGCGCGGGCCCTCGTCCGCGACACGCCCGAGATCTCGGCGGCCGACCGGCTGCTGTTCGAGGCGCTCTTCACGACGCTCGGATCGCTCGGGAATCGGCTCGCGCCCGGCGCGGCGTCCGGCGAGCCCGCCCCGCCGCCGTCCGGCATGCAGGCCTGGTCACCGATCCGCATCGACCTGCAGACCGTGGCCGCCGGCGGCAAGCAGCCCGCGAACGCCTACTCGGTGACCTTTCCGCAAGGCATCGCGTGGGGCATGATGAGCTGCGTCCTGGCCTTCGCCTCGAGCCTCGCCGAGGAGCGCCGCCGCGGCACGCTGCGTCGGCTCGCCGTCGCGCCGATCCGCCGCTGGCAGATCCTGTTCGGGAAGTCGCTCGCCTGCATCGTCACCAGCATGCTCATCGTCGCGCTGCTCGCGATCGTCGGCACGCTCTTCTTCAAGGTCGAGATCGCCTCGTTCGCCGGCCTCGCCGTCGCGGGCCTCGCGTCGGCGACCTGCTTCGCGGGCATCATGATGCTGCTCGCGGGCCTCTTCCGCACCGAAGGCGGGGCGCAGGGCGCCGGCCGGGCCGCGATCCTCGTCCTGGCCATGATCGGCGGCGGCAGCATCCCGATCATCTTCATGCCGCGGTTCATGCAGGTCCTGTCGGCGTTCAGCCCGTTCACCTGGTGCATCTGGTCGATCGAGGGCGCGATCTGGCGCGGCTTCAGCCCGGCCGAGATGGCGTATCCGTGCGCGATCCTCGTGGCGATCGGCGGGGCT
>JBEIUL010000196.1:0-5169 GCA_040374395.1 Phycisphaeraceae bacterium | reverse complement strand
GCAGGGCGATCGCCGCGGCGACGATCGCGAGCGGCACGGCGATCCGCAGGAACCAGGGGAAGGGCGGCAGCGGCACGTCGCCGCCGCTTCCCCGCCCCGTGGCGTCGGCGAGGCGGCTCATCGCGGGCCTCCGGCGGACGCGATTCCATGAAGTTCGAGCGGCTCGCGAACCGCGTTGGTTTCCTGATGCATCGGTGAATCTCCGGGAACGGGCGACATCGCCCCCGCGGGGCGATCGGGTCGGTCGTCACCGGTGATTCAGGTGGTCTGGATGCAGATCGCGGCGAGCAGTCGGCGCGCGGAATCGGCGCGGCCGGGTCCGGCTCGCGGGCCGGCGGCGCGGAGTTCATCGCGTACGATCGGACTCGCCAGGACCAGCGGGGGCTCGGTCATCGCCGAGGCGACCGTCGCGGGCAACGGACTGCCGATCGAGTCGACGGGAACCTCGGGAGCGCACGCCGAGACCAGCCCCTTCGTCACGCAGCATCCGGCCTCGCACTGGCCGAACGGCCGGCACGGGTCGTCGGAGGCGGGAAGATCGCCGGCCGGTTCCTCGTGGGCGGCGCAGCACGAGCCGCCGCACGACGGTTCTCCAGCGGCCTCCGCGACCGCCTCGCCCGCCTCGGCATGATCGCAGCACCCCATCGCGATCCGGTCGCAGAGGCACCACGGCAGCCACGCCGCCAGAAGCAGCGACAGTAGGACTCGGATGGGACCGTGGCGTCTCATCGGGAGCGGGCCTTCAGGAAAGGGGCAGGCCGAGTATACGGCGATCGCACGGCATGGCCTGCATCCTCGCGGGAAAGCCCGGCGAATTCCCGGCCCGCGTCCGGGAACGGTCGCCGCCTCCGCATGGACCACGTCGGCCTCCATCCTCGATCGCTCATCGACGGCCTGCCGTCGCACCTCGGCGAGCGATGCCGCCCGGTCGGCGACCGGCCGCTCCATCGCGGTCCGTTCGTCCTGCACTGGACGCACCACGCCCTGCGCGTCGACGAGAACCCCGCCCTCGAGGTCGCGGCGACGCTCGCGAGTACGCTCGGGATCGGGCTGGTCGTGCACGCCGGGCTTGCCGGCCGGCACGAACACGCGAACGATCGCCACTCGACGTTCATCCTCGAGGGCCTGCGCGATCTTGCCGCGGATCTCGACCGGCTCGGCATCCCGTTCTCGTGCTCGCCCGGCGATCGCGGGCGGTTCGCCGCGCTCGTCGCGGAGTCGTGCCTCGTGGTGACCGAGGACTTCCCGGTGGCGCCGTTTCCGGCCTGGACCGCCGCGATCGCGACCCGGCACGGTCGCGCGGTCATCGCCGTCGATACGGCGTGCGTCGTGCCGATGAACCGCTCGCCCCGAAGCTTCGACCGGGCGTTCGCGTATCGCGACGCGACCGAGGCGGAACGGCGCCGTCGCGTGCCGCTCGCGTGGCCCGCGTGTCCCGCGCCGGCCGCCGGTCGGCCGCGATTCCCGCTTGCGTCGGACGCCGGGCGGATCGGGGGGCTTTCCGACGATGACCTCGCCGACCTCGTCGGCTCGCTCGATCTCGACCGTTCGGTCGGGCCGGTGCCCGAGACCCGCGGCGGTTCGCGGGCCGGCCTCGCACGGTGGAACGATTTCCGCGACGGTCGGCTCGGCCGGTACGAGCGGGACCGCAACGACGCGGCCGATTCCGGTCCCGGTGGCGGAACGAGCCGCCTGAGCGCGTACCTCCACTACGGCATGGTCTCGCCGATGCGGATCGCCCGCGAGGCCCACGCGGCCGGCGCGACGAAGTTCCTTGACGAGCTGCTCGTCTGGCGCGAGCTCGCGTATCTCTGGTGCCGTCACGAGCCGCGGCCCGAGCGCCTCGCGGCGATTCCGGGCTGGGCCCGCCGCACGCTCGAGGAGCATGCCCGCGACCCGCGGCCGTTCTCGCCGTCGCTCGCGACGCTTTCCCGCGGCGCGACCGGCGAGCGGCTGTGGGATCTCGCCCAGGCATCGCTCGTGCGGCACGGCGAGCTGCACAACAACGTGCGAATGACCTGGGGGAAGGCGATCGTCGAATGGGCGCCGTCGCCCGAGGAGGCGATGCGGCGACTGGTGAGCCTCAACCACCGCTACGCCCTCGACGGGTGCGACCCGAGTTCCTATGGCGGCCTTCTGTGGTGCCTCGGCCTCTTCGACCGACCGTTCGAGCCCGAGCGGCCCGCGATCGGTTCGCTTCGCCCGCGGCCGGTCGGCGGGCATGCGGAGCGGATGGACCTCGCCCGCTACGCGCGGGTGGTCGATCGCCGGGAACGCCCGGGAAGGGTCGCGGTCATCGGGGCCGGCTTCGCGGGACTTGCGCTGGCCCGCACGCTGCATGATCACGGGATGGACGTCACGGTCCTCGAGAAGTCGCGAGGGACCGCCGGTCGCGCCTCGGCCCACCGCGACGGCGGGCGCACGCTTCCGCTCGGCGCCGATCACGTCGTGCCGCGGGGCGGGCATTTCCGGCGGTGGATCGCGGGCTTCGCCGAGGGCGGGCTGGTCTCGGCGGTGCGTCGCACGTCGGTCACGGTGCGCGAGGACGCGCGGATCGAGGGGAATCCCGCGGAGGAAGCATTCATCGGGAATCCCTCGCTCGGCGCCATCACCCGGCACCTCGCCGAGGGGCTCGACGTCCGCTTCTCGACCCGCGCGACGGCGATCGTGCGTGACGGGTCGGGGGGGTTCCGGCTCGAATGCGAGGGCGAGTCGCCCGGGAGGTTCGATCTGGTCCTGCTCGCGATTCCCCGCCCGCAAGCCGCGGAACTCGTCACGCCGATCGTTCCCGATCTCGTGCCGCCGGTCGCGATGCGTCCCTGCCTCGTCGTGGCGATCGACGCGCCCGGCGGTCCGGGCGTCGACGAGATCCGGTTCGACGCCGACCCGGTCCTCTCGCGGGCCCGGCGGGCGGGAACGGCCTGGATCGTCGAGGCGAATGCCGCGTGGAGCGAGGCCAATCTCGAGCGGCCGGCGGACGGGTGGGCACACGAGCTCGCCGGCGAGTTCGCGCAGCGGCTCGCGCTGCCGTCACCTGCCGTGCTGCACGCCCATCGCTGGCGATACGCGTTCGCCTCGCGCTCGGGATCGTCGCAACGCCCGTACCGCTTCCACGAGCCCGGCCTCGGCCTCGCCGGCGATTGGCTCGCGGGCCGAAGCGACATCGAAACCGCCTGGCGTTCCGGCCTCGAGCTGGCGGGCCACGTGCTCCGCCGTCCGGTTCCCGCTCCCGAGCGGGTTCCCGCGACGCTCTTCGGGTGATCCATGCCGCGTCCGCCGCTTCCCGAGAAGAACTGCGTGAGTTGCG
Source organism: Phycisphaeraceae bacterium (assembly GCA_040374395.1). GTDB lineage: Bacteria > Planctomycetota > Phycisphaerae > Phycisphaerales > SM1A02 > JBEIUL01. Next base: position 1,862 of record JBEIUL010000196.1, on the reverse strand, counting down.
GCCGGGTCTTCGCGTGGCGGAAGAAGTGGGAACGCGACTGGGACCGGGTGAAGCACTGCTCCGACGCGTGCCGTCGCGTGCGGCTCGGCGAGCGCGACGCCGAACTCGAGCGGGCGATCCTCTCGCTTCTCTCCGGCCGCGGCCGCGACGCGTCGATCTGCCCGAGCGAGGCGGCCCGCCGGGTCGCCGGCGAGGGCGGATTCCGCGACGCGATGCCCGCGACGCTCGCCGCCGCGAGACGGCTCGCGGCCCGCGGCGAGATCGAGGTCACCCAAGGCGGGAAACCCGTCGATCCCGCGCGGGCCCGCGGTCCGGTGCGGTTGCGGGTCGCGCGGCGGTGAGGCGCCTCACGCCTCGCGGCCGCTCGGCGGCGGAGCGGGCGCGGGGGCTGGCGGCGCGGGAGCCACGGGCCGCATCCGGTCGAGCCGCTGCATCGCGCGTTCCAGCTCCTCCTGCATGCGGCGCATCCGCTCCTCGAACTCGGCGAAGTCGGGCCCGCCACCGGGCATCGCGAACCCGCCGCTCGGCGGCACGATGAAGCGCATCCCGCCGCCGGCGTTCGGTCCCGGGGCTACGATCACGCCCTGGTTCCCGCCGAACACGCCGCCGAGATCGATGTCGATGCCGCGGGCCCGCAGCTCCTCGAGCATCGCGCGGATCTCGGGATCGAGCGGCTCGCCGGCCGCGTTCCGCGCCGACATCGCGTCGCTCATCGCCGCGAGGGTGACCTTCACCTCGCGCTTCTCGCCGGCGCGGACGATCGCGAGCCGCACCTCGTCGCCGACCTTCGCGGCGGCCAGAAACTCGCGGATCGCATCGGGCGACGCGTCGTCGCGGTCGCCGATCGCGGTCACCACGTCGAAGGTCTCGAGCCCGGCCGTCGCGGCGGGCGAATCGGGCATGATCGAGGTGAGCAGCGTGCTGCGGCCCGGCTCGAGCCGCAGGTGCTTCACGAGCGGCTCGCCCGTCTCCTCGAGCGTGACGCCGAGCATCGGACGGGCGGTCGGCGCCGCGACCGGGGCCGCCGAGGTGTAGGTGCGCGACATCGACGTCGCGCCCGCCGGGCCGATCGCGACGACGGCGCTGTGGATCACCTCGCCCTTCTCGTCGAGGATCTCGACGCGGTTGCCGGTGCGGCGGAGCCGTTCCTGCGGGATCTCCTTCCCGTCGCGCATCGCCTTCATCTCGGACGACTCGGTGGTCTCGATCGAGCCGTCGTCGAGGGTGCGGGTCTTCCGCACCGTCTTCACCGTCAGGTCGAAATCGCCGTCGACGATGCGCGAGACGCTCGACGACTCGGAGCTCTGGTCGCCGAGCGGATCGGACGCGGCCGCCGGGACCGCAAGGAGCGACAGGGGAAGGGACGCGACGAGGGAAGCCAGCAGGGTTCGGTTCGGCATTGGGGATCTCCGTGGGAAGTCTCGTTCAGAAGGCCTGGCGGATCGACGGCGACAGCGTGGCGGGCAGCGGCACCGCGGCGCCGTCGGCGGCGCCGTCGAGGCGGGCGTCGAGGCGCCAGATCTCGGGCACCTCGACCCGTTCGAGGATCTGGCGGACGAAGACGAGCTCGTACCCGCCGCCGGCGAGCGGACGCGCGCCGACGAGCGCCTTCGGCTCGATCTCGTGCAGCACGCGGCCCTCGGCGCGGCCGCGGTCGAGGTAGGTCTTGAGCGCCGCGCCGCTCGACAGGTCAGGCCCGAGCGAGGCGACCTGCGTCGCGGGATCGCGTGGCCGCAGGGCGTTGCCGCTCGCGAGGGCGACCGCGAGCGTCGCGGCCACCAGCCAGCCGGCGGCGGCGGCGAGACGGGGGCGGGGCAGGGCCGGCGGCGCGGGAAGCGATGCGTCGTCGGCGGGCGAGGTCG
>JBEIUL010000278.1:0-4073 GCA_040374395.1 Phycisphaeraceae bacterium | reverse complement strand
TCTCGGCCGCCGGCAGCTTCCGCTGGTACCGCGACACGATCGCCCGCGACGCGAAGCGCGAGGCCGCCGAGCGAAACGTCGATGCGTACGACCTGCTCACCGCCGAGGCCGCGACGGTCGCGCCCGGCTGCGACGGGCTCACGTTCCTGCCCTATCTCACCGGCGAGCGGTGCCCGCATCCGGACGCCCACGCCCGCGGCGCCCTCGTCGGAATCGCGGCCGCCCACGGCCGCCCGCACCTCACGCGGGCGGTGCTCGAGGGCATCACGATGGGCCTCCTCGACAACGTCGATCTCGTCCGTTCGCTCGGCATCCCCGTCGATCGCGTCCGGCTCGCGGGCGGCGGGGCCCGCAGCGGGTTCTGGCGGCAGATGTGCGCCGACCTCTTCAACGTCCCGGTCGCGACCCTGAACAGCGAAGAGGGCGGCGTGGCGTACGGCGCGGCCCTGCTCGCCGGCGTCGGTGTCGGGGCGTGGAAGTCGGTGCCCGAGGCGAGCGAAGCGTGCGTCCGCGAGACGACCGAGACCCGTCCCGGTCCCGACGCCGCCCGCTACGCTCCGGCCGTCGCCCGCTTCCGGGCCGCCTATCCTCGGCTCGCCCCGATCTTCCGCGACGCCTCGGGATCCTCCTCGTGAGCCTCCTCGCCGCCAGCCTCGTCGACATCGCCACGTGGATCCTCTGCGTGGCGGGCATGGCCGCGATCGGCGTTTTCGCCTGGAAGCGCGTGCAGCAGCAGGAATCGAAGGATCCCGCGTTCCTCAAGAAGCTCGACGACGACGATCGCCGCGCCGGCCAGGCCTGAACGGGATCCCGAATCCGCTCAGCAGAACGCGTCGGGCCGCACGCGGTCGACGTGCGACTGGAGGTTGCGCCCCGGGCACAGCGTCGAGGCGCCCGCCCATTCCTGGTGCGTCTTCACCCGCGTCGCGGGGATCCTGTACTTCAGCATGAGCGACCGAAGGTGCCGGTCGAGCGCCGTCACCTGGGCCGCGGTCGGCGACTGCTCCTCGAAGTTCCCGAGGCACATGACGCCGATGTTGTGCTCGTTGCGGGCCTTCACGTGGGCCCCCTGCCACTGCAGGGAACGCCCTTCCCACACGCGACCCGCACGATCGATCACGAAGTGGTAGCCGATGTCGGCGTAGCCGCCGCCCTTCGCGTTCAGGTGGCCGACGCGGACCTGGTCCATGCGGGCCTTGGTCTCGTTGAAGTCGGTCGCCCAGAACGGCTCCCAGCCCTCGTGGTGGACGGTGACGTAGCGAGGCGGCAGCATCGGGTTGAGCTGGCTGCGGACCGGCTGGCCCTTCGCCCACTGGCTGCGTCGGATGATGCCGGTCGGGATCTCGACGCGGGCCTCGGCGAGGGCGGCGCCCGGCTTGTTCGGGCACGGCCCCGGATCGGGCAGGTCGAGCGGCGGGTCGCGGTCGAGACCGGGGCCGAACGCCCCGTCCGGCAGCTTCGCGGTGCGTCGCGAGGTCGCGGCGCCGGTGGTGCAGCCGGCGAGGATCATCGCGCCGGCGGTCAGCAGGAACGCCCGCCGAGGGACGTAGATCCAGGGCGATGCGGGGCGCGGTTCAGGAGAGTTCGGCGACGATGGGACTTCCATCGGGAGGCACTCGGGGCGGTGCGGGTTCGGCCAGGCCGCGCGGCCCGCCCGATCAACCGTGCATCGGCCGGAATGGCCGAGGGGCGGCAGATTTCGCGGCACGGTCGGCGTGGCTGTCGGGACGGACGAACAAGGCCGCCCGGCGTTCGCCGTCGCCCGCCGGTCGGTCCGCCATTGGGGTCAACGCTCGCGGTCCGGAAACCGGCCCCTCACGCGACCACGACCACGTCGCCCCGCATCGCCGTGAACCGCGCCTGCAGGTGGCGGCCCGGACAGAGCGTGGTCGCGCCCGGCCACTCGCGATGGCTCAGGACGTGCGACCAGGAGACGCCCCAGTACGACCGCGTGGCGGCGAGGTGCCGGTCAAGGGTCGCGAGCTGGGCGTCGGTCGGCCGCTGCACCTCGAAGTTCCCCATGACGAGGATCCCGATGTTGCCGGGGTTGCGGTCCTTGACGTGCGCCCCCTGCCAGTCGCGCGGTCGGCCCTCCCAGACGCGACCGGCGCGGTCGATCACGAAGTGGTAGCCGATGTCGGCCCAGCCGCGACCGCAATGCCCTCGGCGGAAGAGCTCGATGCGGGCCGCCGTCGCCTCAAGGTCATCGGTCTCGAACAAGGCCGAGAGTCCGTCGTGGTGGATCGTGACGTGGTGGATGGGAACCATCCGGTCCATCGCGGTGAAGTCGGGCCCCTCGCGGGTCCATGCGGCTCGGGGCAGCACGGGGCCGAGCGGCGTCGCGAGCGGACTGGTCGCCGCAACGGGCGTTTCGACCGGAGGCGGCGAGACGTCGGGCCATCCCCCGGCCGGTACCGACTTCGGCTGCGTGGCGGTCCGGCAGCCCGCGAATCCGCCGAGCGCGACCAGACCCGCGGCGCGGAGGAACGCCCTCCGTCCCGGGGGCGGGACCGGGCTTTCTCCGAAACGAGCATGGGGCATCGGGGAATCCATCGCGAGCCGTCGCGAAACCGCCCGATGGGGGCGTCCGGCACGGCCTCCTGCCGTGGGTCGGGGAAGTATACGGACCGGACGATTCCGGGCCCGGTTCGATCCCCCTGAGGCGAGGCCGAAAAACCCTCCCGGAACCGGCGGCCGGACGGGCTTCCGGGTATCATCCGGATCCCGCCCGAAACGCCGTTTTTTCTGCGAAAAACCGGCCTCGGGACCGCCCCGACAGGACCCCCATGGCCCCATCCGAGCCCACCCTCGCCAAGCCCCCCGTCGAGACCGTCGGAAACGGCGGCGTCACCGGCGAGTACACGAGCGAGTCGATCCAGGTCCTCGAGGGCCTCGAGGCGATCCGGAAGCGGCCCGGCATGTACGTCGGCGGGACAGGCCTGAACGCCCTCCACCACCTCGTCTACGAGTGCGTCGACAACGCGATCGACGAGGTCATGGCCGGCCACGCGACCGCGGTCACCGTCCGGATCGACGTCGACGGCTCGTGCGAGGTGATCGACGACGGCCGCGGCATGCCCGTCGACCCGATGCGGCACGAGAACCCCGCGATCAACGGCCGCCCGGCGGTCGAGGTCATCCTGACCGAGGTCCACGCGGGCGGGAAGTTCGGCGACAACGCGTACAAGGTCTCGGGCGGCCTCCACGGCGTCGGCGTGAAGTGCGTGAACGCCCTCAGCGAATGGACCCAGGTCGAAGTCCTCCGCTCGGGGCAGATCCACGAGATCGCGTTCGAGCGCGGCAAGGTCACCAAGCCGCTCACCGTGGTCGGACCGGTCGCCGCCGGCTCGACCCGCGCCACCGGCACCTCGATCCGCTTCCTGCCCGACCGCGAGATCTTTCCCGACGTCAACTTCCTCTACGACACGCTGGCATGGCGGCTCCGCGAGCTGGCCTACCTGAACGCCGGCGTCCGCATCCGCCTCATCGACGAGCGGGTCGACCGGCACGGGAACCGCCGCGAGGACGAGTTCTTCGACCGCGACGGCCTCGCCGCGTACGTGCGGCACCTGAACACCGCGAAGACGCTGCAGGGCCCGGTCATCGCCTTCTCGGCCGATGACGAGGCGGCCGGCATCCGCGCCGACATCGCGATGCAGTACACCGACGCGACCGCCGAGAACATCCTCTGCTTCGGCAACAACATCCGAAACGGCGACGGCGGCACGCATTTCGCGGGCTTCAAGACGGCACTCACCCGCGTGGTGAACGGATACGCCAAGGAGAACGGCATCCTCAAGGATCTCGTCCCGACCGGCGAGGACCTGCGCGAGGGCCTGACCGCGGTGATCTCGGTGAAGCTGCCGAACCCGCAGTTCAACAACCAGACCAAGGAGAAGCTGCTCAACCCCGAGATCGAGGGCTTCGTCTCGCAGACCCTCGGCGAGAGGCTCAAGGCCTGGCTCGAGGAGCACCCCAAGGAAGCCCGCGAGATGTGCCAGCGGGCGGTGCTGGCCGCCGAGGCCCGCGAGGCGGCCCGCAAGGCCCGCGACATGGTCCGCCGGAAGGGGGCG
>JBEIUL010000430.1:0-2536 GCA_040374395.1 Phycisphaeraceae bacterium | reverse complement strand
GGTGGCCGCCGCGAACCCGACCGCGTCGAGCATCGCCCCGCCGCCGATCGCGACCACGAACGACTGCCGGCAGATGCGGTGGCGATCGATCTCGGCGAGCGTCCGCTCGACGGTGGCGAGGCCGATCTTCGCCGGCTCGCCGCCGGTCACGGTGAACGCGGCCGCCGCGTCAGGCACGCGCGAGGAGTGGGCCTTGGCGTAACCCGTCCAGCGGCTCGCCAGATCGGGCCACGCCCGGTCGACTTCCCCGTCGATCGCAAGCACCAGCCGCGAGATGCCCCGTCCGAGACCGTCGGGATCGAGGGCATCCGCGAGCGTCGGGTTGGCCGGGTCGAACAGGTTCCGCGTGAAGCGCACCCGATGCGGGAACTCGACGCCGAAGTCGGCATCGACGCGGCCCGGGCCGGTCAGCGTTCCGTCGATCGAGGGACTCCCGGCGTGGGTCATGGGGATCGCGGCGGCGCGAGGGGGAAGAATAGGGCGTACCCGCGAGAAAAGGCACCACGGCGTTGCCGCCGTGGTGCTCGCTCCACTCCTGCGGCAACACACCGCAGGATGCAGGGGGGAGGTGCCGTGAAGGCCATGCGCCGGCGGTCGCGGCGGGAGCGGGCGGAGGAGGGGGAGTTCCGCCCGAGGGGCCCGGGGCCCGAGTCCGGCCCGCGGAGCGGCGGGCCGAGGTCAGGAGCGTGGGCGTCTGGGCCGCCGGTTCCCGCCGGTCGCATGGTCGTTGTCGCGTCGGGGTGGGCGACGCGAGAGGAGTTACGAACCGGCGGCAGGCGAGTTCTCGGGTTTCCACCTGATCATGGGGATCCGCGTCGGGGCCCCGCTTGCCTCGCGCGGAAATCGCGCGAGGACCCGTCCGTGCGTCAAACCCGACCGGTGCGGCACGCACGCTCGAGGCAGACCGCCGCGGCGACCGCCACGTTCAGGCTGTCGACGCCCGCGGCCATCGGGATGCGCACCGTCGCCTCGCACAGGGCGAGCGTCTCGTCACGCAATCCGCCGAACTCGTTGCCGACGATCAGCATCGATCGGTCCGGCCAGCGGAAATCGCCGAGCGCGACCGAACCCGGCCCGATCGCGGCCGCGACCGGCGTCACGCCGTACGATCGCTTGATCTCGCGAAGTCCATCGGGCCAGGATGCGCACCGCGCGGTCGGCACCGCGAGCGCGTGACCCATCGAGACCCGCAGCGACTTCCGGTAGAGCGGATCGTGGCAGCGCGGGCTCAGGACCACCGCGTCGACCGCGAAGGCCGCGGCGATCCGGTAGAGCTGCCCGATGTTGTCGATGTTCGTCAGGTCCTCGCAGCCGAGCAGGGTGAACGGCCCGTCGCGACGGGGGATCGCCCGGTCGGGCTCCCATGCGGCCGGATCGGGCCGGCGGCCGAGCGCCAGCACCCCGCGGTGGAGGTCGACCCCGGTCAGCGCCTCGAGCGACGCGGCCGGCACCGCAAGCAGCGGAACGTCGGGATTTCCCGTGCGGTCCATGAGTTCCCGCATCGACCCGGCGTGCCGCTCGGCGACCAGCACCGAGACGGTCATGCCCGGACGCGCGAGCATCCTCTCGACCACCAGCGGCGTCTCGCCCATGAACAGCCCGCCGCGCCCGTCGGGCCCGCGCAGGTCGCGGTCGCGCACGTCGCGGTAGCCGTCGAGCCGCGAGTCGGCGAGGTCGTCGAGACGGAGGATCGTTCCGGGCATCGGGGTATTGTCGGGCATCGGCGGGTTTCCGGCCGCCGCGGGGTACACTCGCCGCGTGAACGCCGATCCGCGCGAATCCGAACCCGCCGAAGGCGAGGTGCGCGTCGAGGACCCTGCGGTCGAGACGCCGGAGGATCTTCGCGTCGAGGAGCTGCTGCAGACCGAGTTCGACGCCCCCGAGCTTGCCCAGGCCGTCGAGGAGCAGGAGCCGGCCGACGCCGCCGAGACCCTCGAGCGGCTCGAGGAAGGCGAGGCCGCCGACGTCCTCGAGGAGATGGGCACCGAGTCGGCCGCCGACGCCCTCGCCCACATGCTGCCGGCCCTCGGGGTGAGCGTGCTCGAGGATCTCATCGAGGAGGACCCGGCCTACGCCGGCCAGCTCATCGAGGAGATGGCCCCGGACGACGCGACCGAGCTCCTTCGCGAGCTGCCCGACGGCTACCGCGACCGCCTGCTCGGCACGCTCGGCAAGGTCGAGGCCGTCAAGTACCGCCGCCTGCTCGACTACGGCGAGCACACCGCCGGCGGCCTGATGAACTCGGATTACCTCCACCTGCGCGATACGCAGAGTGTCGCCGAGGCGATCGAGATCGTCCGCCGCGCCGAGACCGAGGACGAGTGCATCGAGATCTACGTCGTCGACTGGACGGGCAAGCTGCTCGGGAAGACGACGATGCGGGGGCTGCTGCTCGCCCGGCCCGACGAGCGGATCGCCGCGATCATGGCGAGCCCCGTCGACGCGGTGCAGCCCGAACGCGACCGCGAGAGCGTCGCCCAGGCGTTCCGCAAGTACGACTACCTGACGCTGCCCGTGGTCGACGAGCAGGGACGGC
>JBEIUL010000564.1:0-1673 GCA_040374395.1 Phycisphaeraceae bacterium | reverse complement strand
GACCGAGGCGTGGGTCATGATCGCGGGGTGCTCGATCAGGCTCTCGACCCCGCCGAGGCTCTCGGCGAGGGCGAAGATCTTCACGTTCTCGAGGAACCGCCGGCTCTCGGCGAGGCCGCCCTTGAGGTGGATGGTGATCATCCCGCCGAAGGCCGGCCGGCCGTCGAGCCGCATCTGGGCGGCGGCGAGGGCGTGCTGCGGGTGGCTCCGCAGGCCGGGGTAGGTGACCTTCTCGACCTTCGGGTGCCGCTCGAGCCACTCGGCGATGCCGAGGGCGGCGTTGCAGTGGTGCCGCATCCGGATCGCGAGCGTCTTCACGCCGCGGAGGGCCAGGTAGGAATCGAACGGCGAGAGCACCGAGCCGATCGCGTTCTGCAGGAAGCGCAGCCGCTCGGCGAGGTCCTTCCGCCGGGTCACGAGCACGCCGCCGAGGGTGTCGGAGTGGCCGCCGATGTACTTCGTCGCCGAGTGCATCACGAGGTCGAGGCCGAGCTCGAGCGGCCGCTGCAGCATGGGGCTCGCGAAGGTGTTGTCGCAGACGGTCAGGATGCCGTGCTTCTGCCCGAGGCGGCCGACTTCCGCGAGGTCGCAGAGCTTCAGCGTCGGGTTCGTCGGCGTCTCGACCCAGATCATCGCCGGCTTGTGGCGGGCGACCGCGTCGGCGAGCTTCTGCGGGTCGCTCAGGTCGGCGTAGACGGGCTTCAGGCCCATCGAACGCTCGCGGACCCGCGTCATGAGCCGCCGCGAGCCGCCGTACAGGTCGTCCATCGCGAGCACGGTCGCGCCGTGGTCGAGCAGCTCGAGGGCGGTACCGATCGCGGCGAGGCCCGACGCGAAGGCGAAGCCGCCGCAGGTGCGGTCGTCGGCCTCGGACAGGCCGCTCGACTCGAGGTCGCCCATCGCCCGCTCGAATGCGAAGCGGGTCGCGTTGTGGCTGCGGGTGTACTCGAAGCCCTTGTGGACGCCGGGCGAATCCTGGATGAACGTCGACGAGGTGTAGATCGGCGGCATCACCGCGCCGGTGGTCGGGTCGGGGTGCTGGCCGCCGTGGATGCAGCGGGACGCGAGGGAGAGGCGTTCGTGGCTCATGGGTCGGTAGCGCCGGTCGCTCGCGGGGTGAGGGGTCATGGACCCATCGTCGCGAGCGGGGATGGGGATCCGGTTCAGGTTCGGTGAGATCGGTCGGCCGGGCGGCTCAGCGGAGCTGCTTGCGGAGGTAGTTGATGAGGTCGATGCGGGTGATGAGGCCGTAGAAGGTCTTGTCGTCGGCGACGATCGCGACGCGGTCGGCGCGGAAGATCGGCAGGAGATCCTCGGGCTTCGCCGAGGGCTTGACCGTCTCGAGGCGGCTGGACATGAAGTCCCTCACCGGGCGGGTCGCGGCCTGCCGGTCGGCCACGAGAGCCAGCAGCACGTCGCTCTCGTCGAGGATCCCGACCACGCGGTCGCGCTCGTCGAGCACCGCCATCTGGCTCACCGAGTACATCCGCATCCGCTTGATCGCCTGGGCGAGCGGCAGCTCGGGCGAAAGCACGTAATCCTCGCGAGAGAGGTGCCGACGGGCGATCAGGTCGCGGAGGTCGCCGAACGTCTCGCGCTCGAGGAAGCCCTGGTCGACCATCCAGTGGTCGCTGTACATCTTCGAGAGGTACTTCGCGCCGTTGTCGCAGATG
>JBEIUL010000038.1:0-11185 GCA_040374395.1 Phycisphaeraceae bacterium | reverse complement strand
GGTCGAGCCTGATCTCGAGCGTGACCGACGTTCCCGCCAGCAAGGGCTCGCGCACCGTGGCGCGTTCATCGGTTCCGTCACCGAGCTCGAGCTCGCGCGGCTCAATCGCCGAGCGGGCGTACTCGGGCGGCACCGCCTTCAATCGGCTGGCCGCGATCGCCGGTCGCGGCACGAACTCGATCACGGTCGGCTCCGAATCCGAATCGCTGGCGATGAAGGCGATCTCGATCGCGTCCCGCGACGGGTCGCCCTCGAGGACTCGTTCGTACCGCCCGTCCGACTGGCGGGTCAGCACGAGATCCTCGGCGGGCCCGAACACCTCGCCGCGCCGGGAACGCACCCGGGCGACGACCCGGGCATCGTCGGAATCGCCGCGCGAGAGCCGGGCCGCCAGCACGATCGCCTCGCCCTTCGGCCGGAACGCCTCGCCGCCCATCAGTGTCTCGACCGCGGTGCGAGCGGGCCAAGCCGCGCTCCCGAGCGGCAGCAGCACCCTTCGCACCGCGATCGACGCGGTCTCGGGGAAGGCCATGGTCAGAGCCGCCGCGACGATCACGCCCGCGGCCGCCGGCGCCATCGAGGCGAGCGGCCTCGAGGGGCGAAGCGCCCCGAGCACCGACAGCCCCGCGACGCGGCTGGCGACATCCTCGACGGTGCGGCCGATGAATGGATTCGTTCCCGCGAGCCCCGCGGCGGCGAACTCGACGCCCGAGGCGAGCCGCCCTGCCATCGACGGTTCCGATCGCTCGATCCTCAGGGCAAGGTCGATCGGCGTCGGTCGGAACGCGAGCGCGGGCGCGAACAGCCTCCGCAGCGATCCCCACAGGAGGACCACGACCACCCCGAGGATCCCCAGCCGCAGCCAGTCGGGGAACCGGACGATCCAGTCAAGCGCGGCCACGAACGCGACCGCCCCGATGGCCGATCCGAGTCCGATCACGATCGCCCGGACCAGCAGCAGCAGGCGAGCCCTCCGCCCGAGCCGCTCGAGGTCGAGCAGCAGGCGATGCATCACGGGATGGGACGCGGCCTGGGTCATGCGGTTCGATCGTGGCGGTCGGCGAGTCCTCGGGGTCGGTCAGGCAAGCCGGTTCAGTCTCCGACCGAACCACTCGATGCCCACGAGCAGGATGACAATCAAGAAGGCCAAAGGCGAGTCCCACAACGGTTCCATCCGCACCGCCTCGGTCCGGATCTCCCGCCGCTTGAGCAGGCGATCGAGCGAGGCGAGGTCGGCCGGTCCGATCATCGTTCCCCCGGTGGCGTCGGCGAGTCCGGCCAGGCTTGCGTGGTCGGCGGCCGAGTTCCGCACCTCATCGTCGGGACGCTCGCACTCGAACGTGACCTCCGCCCCGCCGGCGATGCCGCCCTCGATCCGCACGATATGCCTGCCGGTCGCCTCCGGTGCCGTCGTCCCGGCCCATTCCGCCGAATCGGCCCGTCGCGTGAGCTCGAACTCGACCGCGGGCGTTCCGGAACGATCGCCTTCCCGCCGGACGCTGGCCGGGACACCCGCCTCGAGTCGCTCGCCGAGCGACCCGTCGGCGAGCCGCAGTTCGATCCGCACCGGCTCGCCGGGGCGAACCCGCGGGGGAACCGCGCGGAGGGCGAACGTCTCCTCGCCGCTGGCGAGCGCCTCGCGACCGAGCATGCGGACGAGCGGCAGCCAGACCTGTTCGGTGTACCGCTCGCCGCGACCGTAACGCCAGCGCCAGAACTCGTCGGTGGCGACGTACACCGTGGCTCCCGCCCCGAAGCGCATCGAGACGATGAGCGGGATCGACGATGAGCTCGAGCCGACCGGCGCATCCGACGCGACACCGACCGCCAGCGTCTCGACCGTCGGCTTCAACTGCTCGGGCGGAATCGACTGCGCCCACTCGAGCCTTGACCATCCGGTGGAAGGGTCGGCCAGCTCCTCCGGCCAGGCATCGCCCCGTCCGAGCCGAAGCAGGCCGAGCTCGTCGGCAAGCGGGGTCGCGACCGCATTCACCGGGCCGGATGCGGCGGCCAGCGCGAACGGCGGTCGCATCGGAAGGAGCTCGGCCATCGCCGTCCCCTCCCAACTCCGCGGCATCGATCGCTCGCCGGCGATCCAGAGCAGGCCCGTTCCCTTCTTCGCGACCTGCTCGCGGATCGCCTCGAGCTGCTCGGGCGAGAAGAATCCGGCCTCGACGTCGCCGAGGATGATCACGTCGAACAGCGCGAACTCCTCGGCGGTCCGCGGGAGCCGGGCGATCGGCATGTTGCCTTCCTGCGCGAAGTCGCGATCGGCCGACAGCAGCATGATCGAGCTGTCGATGATCCTCTCGCGGATCAGCAGGTTCTTGAGGTAGCGGTACTCCCACCGCGGGTAGCCCTCGACGTAAAGCACCCGAAGCGGCCGGTCGACGACCTCGACGCGGGCGAGCCGCACGTTGTTGTCGGCGACGAGGTCGCCGGCACCGCCGTCGATCTCGATCCGCCAGTCGCGCGGGCCGGCCTCGGTCGGCTTCGGCAGCAGCGTCGCCGAGGCCAGGCCGTCGGCGTCGGGCTCACCGAGCGCCGCGGTCGCCAGTTCCTCGCCGGTCTGCTCATCAACGATGCGGACCGTCGCCGTGGCGGCCCCGGCACCGATCCGTTCGACCTCGACCCGCACCGGGACCTCGTCGCCCACGAAGACCCGGCGAGGCGACTCGATCTTCGCGAGCGAGAGGTCGCCGCCCGGAATCTCGGAACCCAGCGGAACGGCGAAGACCGGGATCGCCTCCGCCTGCAGTCGTCGCATGGTCGCGCGACCAGGCGGCGGAAGCGAACGGCCGTCGGAGAGCACCACGATGCCGGCCACGGGCCGCGCCGCCGCACGATCCATCGCCTGCTGCAACGCGTCGTCGAGGCGGGTGCGATCGCCCGACGCTTCGGGAAGCGCCGGCACCTCGGCGCCCTCCGCGGGCGGCAGCTCGAATGCACCGCCCGAGAATCCGAGCCACAGCGTCTCGCGATCCTTCGCGAGGGCCGCAAGCTGCGGCTCGGCCCGGGTGAGCGTCTCGCGCAAGGCCTCGTCACGGGTCGTCCGGCCCGGGACCGCGCCGGCGTCGGCGATGGTCATGCTCCGGCTGCGATCGACGAGAAACACGATCCAGTCCCGCTCGACGAGCTCGACCGCGATGCGGAGGCTCGGTCCGGCGACGAGGATCGCGAGAAGAACCAGAAGCGTCGTCCGCACCATCGCGAGCGAGATCCGCACCGATCGCCTTCCCCGCAGGCGGCGGTAGCACCAGGTCGCGATCGCCGCGGCCGTGACGAGGACCAGCAACCACACCCACGCGGGAAGCGGACGGTCGAGGGTGATCGAAAGCGTCGAGCCGCCGCCGGCCGACGCGTCGACGCCGAGCCACCAGCGGATCCAGGCGGAATCGAGCCAACTCGACGGGATGGTCATGCCGCGACCCCCCGACCCGAATCGGCCCGTTGCCGCACCGTGGGTGTCACGCCGGGATCCCCGCGCTCGGCCGAGCCGGCGCCGCGCGAGAATCGACGTGACATCACGCCCTCGATCACCGCCAGCACAAGAAGCGCCGCGAGCAGGACCCTCGCGGTTCCCGTGTCCCGATCCTGCCGCACCAGCAGTTCCGGCATCCTCGCGCCGCTCGCGAACGAGATCTCGGCCGAACCTGAGGTTCCCGCCCAGTCCCGGACCGCCTCGATCGGCTGGCAGGTGAGATCGATCGCCGCGAGATCGATGTCGACCACGACGCCACCGACGGTCCGTCCGTCGCGATCTCGCACTGACCAGAGGCCTGTGGCCATAAGCGGCTCAGTCGCACGTCCCGCCGCGTCGACCGCGACCTCGCGACCATCGGGGCCGACCAACAGGGCCGCGCCGGACACGACCGGGGGGCGATCGCCCACCATCGCCCTTGCCGTTCCTCGAGCTCCCGCCACCGCCTGGCGGATGAGCTCCTGGAACAGCGGAACCATCAGCGGCTTCACCGGCAGGTTGGTCCAGGTGAGCTCCGGACTCGCGGTGAGGAACGCGACCGTACCGCGGGCACCTGCCGGCATCCCGGCCAGAAGGAATGGTGTCCCGTCCTCGAGACGCAACACCACGCGATCGGCCTCGACCCCACCCAGGCGGACCCTTCGCTCGACATCCACGGGCCGGACCAGTTCGACCAGTTCGCCGCGGAACGACGTCAACCACGCTGACTCGGGCTGTTGCTCAGCGAGCCCGAGCGGTTGGTCGAGTCGCTCGACCGACCGCTCGATCTCCCAACCGAGCGACTCCGGATCGCCGGTGGCTGCCTTCCAACCCTCGATCCAGTCACCGGGTCCCTCCTCGCCGGGCGGCGTCACCAGCATCGTCCCGCCGTCGCGCACGAACGCGCCGAGGTTCGCCCAGGCCGGACCCGACACCAGATCCGGTCGCGGCACCACGACCGCATCGAGCTCGGCGAGCGACCGGGCATCGATCGCCGCGGGATCGAGCTCGTTCACCTCGACACCGGGTCGTTCGGTCGGGGCCAGGGCCCGGAAGAGCCACCGTGATGCGGGAACCCGATCGATGTCGGCGTCGGTCCCGAACGATCGTCTCGCGACGATCGCGATCCGCAGCGAGGACCTCCGCTCGAGTCCTGCGTTCCGCACGTCATCGACCGGCAACGCATCCGGCTCCAGCCGGGCGGTCAAGGGCTCGAAGAGCACGTCAGCGGCCCCCGCCCCCGCCGGCCTCGCCGACAGAACGATCGACGCCTCGGCCTGACCGGGCTCGAAACGCACCATGCGAGCGAGCGGCGATTCAAGCGCTGGAGATCCCACCTCGACACGCGCCGAAGCCTCGCCCAGATCCGGCCCCTGCCGACGCACGCGGACCGAGATCTCGATCGAGTCATCCTCGACGCCACGATCGACCGCAAGCCGCGTGACCGCCCTATCGTCGATCGCGAGCGTCGAGGGCTCGGCGAGGATGCGACGTGCCGGCGAACCGCTCTCGACGACCGCGGGCCGGGTCGAGTCGGGAGGCAGCGAACCGCGGCGGAACTCGCTGAAAACGGCGACGACGGCCTCGCGATCGGCCGCCGCGGCGGCAATGGCCTCGGCACGCTCGAGGGCTGTGGTGAGTTCCGTCGCCGCACCGGTGGTCTCGACCGATTCGAGCAGCCGGGCCACCGCCTCGCGATCAAGCGATGGCCGTTCGACCGCCGCCCGGACCGGCCTCGAGGCCAGAACCACCGAAACGGTGTCGCCCGGCTCGAGTGAACGGACGAGTGCGGCCGCCTCGGCGCGAAGACGCGCGATCGCCGCCGTCGATGGATCTCCGGGATCCCGACGCACCCCACTCGCCGCGCCATCGTCGAGCACGACCGTCAAGTGTCGGGCCTTGGCCGCGAACGGTGTCGAACCCGACGACAGCAATGGACGGGCCAGCGCGAGTCCGAGCAACGCAACCAAGGCGACTCGCGTCGCCAGCAGCAGGACCTGCTCGAGCCACATCCGCTTCCGTTGTGCCGCGAGGGCCCGCGCGAGCAAGTCCATCGCGGCCCAATCCACCGGCGCCCGACGACGGCGGAACAGCAGGTGGATGAGGATCGGAACCGCGGCCATCGCGAGTCCCGCCCACAGGAATCCCGGGTTCAGGAAGCTCATCCCGACGATCTCCGACCGTCGCGCGATGCCGCGCCCTCGCGGCGGGCAAGGAGGGCCGCGATCGCCGGGCCGATCGACTCGTGCGTATCGACCCGGATCGCGTCGTAGCCGAAACCGCGGGCGACCCGATCGATGTCATCAAGATGCTTCCGCAGCTCGGCCAGGTACGCCTCGCGGATCGAAGCCGGGTCGACCTGCAGCATCGCCTCGCCCTCGAGCCCGATGAAGGGCGCCGGCTCGTCGAGCCGGAACCGCATCTCCTGCCGATCGAGCGTCTGGACGAGGATCACGTCATGGCCACGATGCCGGAACCGGGCGAGCGACTCGCGCAAGGCCTCGACCGGCCCGAGGAGATCGCCGATCACCACGATGAGCGATCGGTTCGTCACCTTCGCCACGGTCTGGTCGGCCACCTTGACGAGGTTCGCTGCCCCCTCGACCGGATCGGAGGCAAGCACCTGAACCACCGACCGCCACTGGTCGCGTGAGTTCGACCGCCGAAGCTGGGCCCGAAGGTCCTCGGCGAAGATCCCGACCCCCACGCGATCACGCTGCTTGAGGCAGAGGTAGGCGAACGCCGCGGCGATCGCCGTCGCGTGGTCGAACTTCGTCCAGGTTCGGGCCGTTCGGCTTGCGGCCGTCCCGCCCCAGCCCTCCTTGATCGGCAGCGTCCCGAACCTCATCGAACCGCTGCCGTCGACCAGCAGCACGACATCGAGGTTCGTCTCCTGCACGTACCGCTTCAGGTACAGCTTGTCCGACCGACCGAACACCTTCCAGTCGAGATGCCGTACCGGCTCGCCCGGTACGTACTGCCGATGCTCGGCGAACTCGACCGACAGCCCCTGGTGCGGCGACCGGTGCATGCCGCTCATCACGCCCTCGGCGATGGTCTTGGCCCGCAGCTCGAAAGGCAGCAGCTGCCCGAGGGTCTCGGGAGCGAGGTACTGCTCGGCCTTGATCGGTCCGGTCGCCACGGTGCGGTGCTCGATTCGTCGCGGCCGCGTCAGCGGATGGTCTGTTCCATGCCCCGCGCGACGGCCGGATCGGTGCCCTCGACCGGGATCTTCTCGAGCAGCTCGTTCACGACGCGGTACGAGGTCATTCCGTCGGCCTCGGCGTTGAAGTTCAGGATGATCCGGTGCCTCAGCACCGGCACCGCGATCTCGCGGATGTGCTCGGGCATGACGTGCGTCGCCCCCGAGAGGATCGCCTTCGCCTTCGCAGCCAGCACGAGGAACTGGCTGGCCCGCGGCCCGGCGCCCCACGCGACGTAGTTCGTGACGACCTTGGGCTTCTCGCCGGGCTCGTGCACGCGAGTCGCCCGCACCAGCCGCAACGCGTACCGGATCACGTGATCGGCTACCGGGATCTCTCGCACGAGTTCCTGGATCCGCAGGCAATCGGCGGCACTGAGCACGGGGTTGGGCTCGACGCGGGTCGACGAGGTGGTCTGGCGAACGATCGCGAGCTCATCCGACTCGCTCGGGTAGCGGACGCGGATGTTGAACATGAACCGGTCGAGCTGGGCTTCGGGCAGCGGATAGGTGCCTTCCTGCTCGATCGGGTTCTGCGTCGCGAGCACGAAGAACGGCTTCGGCAGCTGGTGGATCCTGCCGCCGGCGGTCACCTGCCGCTCCTGCATCGCCTCGAGCAGCGCCGCCTGCGTCTTTGGCGGGGTGCGGTTGATCTCGTCGGCGAGAATGACGTTCGCGAAGATCGGACCCTTCACGAACCGCAAGGCCCGCGTGCCGGTGGCCTTGTCCTCCTCGATGACCTCGGTGCCGGTCATGTCCGACGGCATGAGGTCCGGGGTGAACTGGATCCGCGAGAACCCGAGGCTGAGGGTCTTCGCCAGCGTCGAGACGAGCAGCGTCTTCGCGAGTCCGGGCACGCCCTCGATCAGGGCGTGGCCGCCGCAGAAGAGGGCGAGCAGCGCCTGCTCGAGCACCTCGTCCTGGCCGACGATGACCTTGTGGATCTCGGCCTTCAGGCGCTCGTGATGGGCCTTGACCTCACGGGCGGCCTGGGCGGGATCGCTCGGCAGCGGGACGCCGGCGGGATTCTCGTTCGACATCGTGTTCCTCGGGGACACCCTGCTGCGATCGCCCGTCCACGAGCCGGCACCGGCCGGTCCGGAGGTGATCCTCGGTATCCGGGTCGAGTATAGATGAACGTTCGAACGCTCCCGACCGGGAAACCGCCTTCACATGCCTGAACTTCCCGAAGTGGAACACCTGCGTCGCTCGCTCGAGCGGGATCTGGTCGGAAGCAGGGTCGCTGCCGTGACCGTGCTCCGCTCGGATGTCATCCGAGGACGTCCCGGGCACGCCGGCACCACCACCGGGGATCTGCTCGAGGGCGCGACGATCCACGGGCTCGACCGTCGTGGGAAGCAACTCGCGATCGTCGCGGATGGCGGACGCGGCGTCATCGTCCAGCTCGGCATGAGTGGACAGCTGCGATGGTCGGTGGCCGATCGACGGCGAGAGTCCGGCGATCACGTGCACGTGCGGTGGCAATTGGTCGATGCGGCCGGTTTGGCGAGGTGTCTTGAATTCCGCGATCCTCGCCGTTTTGGCGGTCTCTCGCCCTTCGCCTCCCGATCCGATCTGGATGAACGCCTCTGGTCGGGCCTCGGTCCCGATGCCGCGATCGTCGCCGCCAAGGACCTGGCCGTTCGGCTTCACGAGCGGGCCCGCGACTCGCGCCGAGCGCTGAAGTCGATGTTGCTCGATCAATCGGTGGTCGCCGGGATCGGGAACATCTACGCCGACGAGGCACTCTTCGCGGCGGGCATCCATCCCGCGCTCGTGGCCCGGCGGCTCAACCCCGCCCTCGCGGCCCGCCTGGCTCGGGAGATCCGAACGACGCTTCACACCGCGATCGAGGCTGGTGGGTCAACCCTTCGCGACTACGTCGACGCCGGCGGGCGGCCGGGGACCTTCCAGGACTCCCATCGGGTCTACGGTCGCGAAGGCCAACCCTGCGTCCGGTGTGGTTCGCCCATCCGCTCCGCCCCCCTGTCCGGCCGGACCACGTCGTGGTGTCCGCGCTGCCAGACCCGTTCCGTTCACCGGGTCTGAATCGGTGTTCATGCACAAGCCCGGTCGAGCCCCGACCGGTTCGAGTCCGGGGTTATCAGGGAACCAGGCACCAACCACCAACTCTCCAGGCAGCATCCTGACTGGGTGCTTCTTCTGGGAGGTACTAGAAGAACTCTTTCTTCCTCCTAGGAATGCCGCTGACGGTTGGTGGACAACCTCAACCGAAACCCCATAAACCTAGAACGCAAATGAGTTTAAACACGCACAACAAATCTGCATCGCTTGTCGATTGATCCACAGAACGCACTTCAGGGTCGGTCGTGTGCTACACCCCGTCCGACTGGAGGGCTCAACCCAAGTGCCCACGACCAATGACCTTTTTGTCCCCCTCAAGGGCATTCAAGGGCCGGAAACCACCCTCCCAAACCAAAGGATGGCGGCAATCTGGGCAACCAACAGCCCAATCCATCCAACCCGGACCTGACAGGGCAAGTCAGCTTTCCCACAGGTCTTCAACACGGTTGTGACAGGGGTGGAGCCGAACCCCAACCCGAATGTCCGTGATTCGGCAGCCCACCACGGTCAACGGTCGCGGACCAGAAGTTGCTCCTCGAGCCGCTCGACGTCGTTCAGCAGCTGGGCATCATCGCCGCGGCGGGTGTTGATCGTCTTGATCGCGTGCATCACCGTGGTGTGGTCACGTCCACCGAAGTAACCACCGATCTCCTCGAGGCTGTACCGGGTGTGCTTGCGGGCGAGCCACATGCAGACCTGCCGGGGCAGCGCGACCGACTTGTGGCGCCGCTTCGAGAGGAGGTCGGTGAGCTTCACGTCATAGAAACGGCTCACCGTCTCGATGATCGACTGGATCGTCGGTTGGCCGGCTCCGGTGGTCGGCTGCGACTCGTTCAGCGCGGACTTCGCGAGATCGAGCGACACCGGCACGTTGTGGGCCATCGCCATGCCGCGGACCTTGGTGAGGGCACCCTCGAGTTCACGGATGTTCGAGTCGATCCGCGCCGCGATGTACGCGGGGACCTCGTCGGGCAGCTGCAGGTCGTGCAACGCCGCCTTTGACTTGAGGATCGCGACCCGCGTCTCGTACGAGGGGCGGTCGATGCGGGCGACGAGGCCGCACGAGAATCGGCTGGTGAGCCGCTCCTCGAGATCGGGAATCTCGTGCGGAGGCGCGTCGGACGAGAGCACCAGCTGCTTCCCCGCCTGGTAGAGGGCGTTGAAGGTGTGGAAGAACTCCTCCTGCGTCTGCTCGTGCTTCGACAGGAAGTGGATGTCGTCGATCACCAGCACGTCGGCGGTGCGGAAACGCGACCTGAAATCCGACATCCGTCCCGCACGGACCGCGTCATGGAAGAGATCCATGAACGTGTTGCACGAGATGTACACGATTCGGGTGCGCGACGCCCGCCGCAGCATCGCCTGGCAGACCGCCTGCAGGAGGTGCGTCTTGCCGAGCCCGACGCCACCATGGATGAAGAACGGGTTGTATGCACGACCCGGCTTCTCGGCGACGGCCATCGCCGCGGCGTGTGCGAGTCGATTCTCGGGGCCGACCACGAAATGCTCGAACGCGAGGTCCGGGCTGAGCAGCACCTGGTCATCGAAGTGCGAATCGTCCGGCTCGGCGGTTGCCTTGCTCTCGATGACGCCGCGGACCTGCGGTTCAGGCTCGGCGCGGCTCTCGCGGACGACGGTCGGCGGCTTCCGATCGGTCGCCGGCGGGCTCTCCATGGCCTCCTCGGGCCCGATGAACCGAACCGCGAGCAGGCGGCCGGTCAAGGCCTGGGCCGCTTCGGTGAACTGGGGAACGCAGCACCGTTGGAGGTACCGCAACTGCACCGGTTCCCGCACCACGAGCCGCAGGACGCCGCCCTGGACGTCAAGCGGCTCGATGTCGTCAAACCAATGGCGACAGAGCTCGGAATGATGCTTCCGGAGATATCCGTTGAGCGAGACGCGGAATCCAGGATCGAGGCGCGACATCGTTGCGGTGCGGTCGTGGACGGTCGGAGTTCGGTTGGACGTCCGAGCCTGAACCGCCCATGGGCAGATCCGATCGGGTCGTCGCACCGGTTCTCGTTCCGGAGTGCGGTCGGGAGGTTGGGTCGTCGGTCCGCAGTCCCACCTGCAGGATCCAACGACGGGACGCGAAGGTACGGACCCCCGCCGGAAGCGTCAACCTTCGGTCGGTTCAGGGGCCGCTTCGGGCTCCGGAACGGGTCGGGCCTCGGGTCGGGGTTCCTCCATGGCCGCTGCCATCGACTCATGGCGGATGCGGTTGGCGCGGTGGTCCATCAGAAGGTGGATCCGACCCGTAGGCGTCCCGCTCTCGGCCGCGATGAGGCAATCGCGGGCATACGCAAGCGGAGTCCGGCGCGAGACGTGCACGACGACCACGTTCTCCGCCTTCCACGCCGACAGCAGGCCGGCCAGGTCATGGACATGGATGTGCTTGCCGATCTTGGCCCGCCCCCGGTGGTCGGGCTCGAAGAAGG
>JBEIUL010000550.1:0-1735 GCA_040374395.1 Phycisphaeraceae bacterium | reverse complement strand
TGCGACTCGGCCTGCTGCTGCAGGGCCTCGGCGATCGCGAGGATCTGCCGGTACTCGTCGTCGGGGGCCCGCACGATCAGGGCATTGCTGCCGGAATCGGCCACGATCCGCAGCCGCGAACGCTCGGCGTCGCGGCCCGAGCCCGCGGGCGGGGCGTAGATCCGCTCGATCGCCGACGCGAGCTGCTCGGGGTTGCCGATGGTCACGGGAATCAGCCGCGGCGAGGGCAGGCGATCGAACTCGGCGATGTCGAGCTGCTTCACGATCGCCTCGACCTTGGCCATGTTCATCCGCGTCGCCGAGATGACGAGCGAGTTGGTCTGGCGCTCCGCCGAGACGTTCACCCAGTCGGCGCCGTCGACGAGGACGGTCGGCGGCGCGGCATCGTCCTCGCCGTCGCCCTTGCGGACGGGTCGGTCGGGCGCCTCGGCGCGGGGCCGGAACGCGTCGTTGATCGCGGCGGCGACGCCCGCGGAGTCGGCGTGGACCAGCGGGATGACCTTGAGCTGCAGGCTCGCGTCGTACTCCTCGCTGTCGAGCTTGGCGAGCAGCTCGCGGATGCCCGCCCACTCGCCCTCGTCGGCGCTGATCACGAGGCTGTTGCTTGCGGGATCGGCGACGATGCTGACGTTCTGCTTGCCCGGCGTGTCGGCCTCGGCGGCGAAGGCGCCGTAGAAGTACGAGAGGGCGTCGCGCACCTTCTCGGCCTCGGCGAACCGCAGCGGCACGAAGTCGGTCTTGCGGGGACGGCTCGAGGGCACGTCGATCGCGTCGAGCACCTGGTCGATGAGCTTGAACTGCTCGGCGGTCGCGCCGACGATGAGCTGGTTCTCGAGGCGGTTCGCGTCGATGGTCGGGGCGGGCTCGCCGGCGCGGGCCTGGTCGCGGACGAGCCGCCGCAGGGTCATCGAGACGTCGTCGGCGATCGCGTGCCGCAGCGGGATGACCCGGAACTCCACCGGGGCCGCGGCGGGCACCGACTCGAGCTTCGAGATGATCTGCTCGATGACCGGGAAGCTCTCGGCGGTCGCGGTGATGACCAGGCTGTTCGAGCGGCGGTCGGCGACCACGCGGGCGTTCACCTGCACCGCGGGCGAGTTCTCGTCGAGCTTGAGGGCGATGCCGCGGACGGCGCCGTTCCCGTCGAGCTGCAGCGTCTCGGTGAGGATCCGAACCACCTCGTCGGCCTTGGCCTCGGCGAGCGCGAAGGTCCGCACGATGGTCTCGTCAGCCGAGTCGGGCGTGTCGAGGCCGGCGATGAGGCCCTTGACCTGCGCGGCCTGCGCGGTCGGGGCGTTCACGATCACGCTGTTCGTGCGGATGTCGGCGGTGACCGTCACTCCCTGGCCGCCGCCGCGGCGGGCGAACTGCTCGCCCACGAGACGCGCCACCTCGTCGGCCTGGCCGTCACGGAGCGGGATGATGTCGATGACGCGGTCACCGGCGCTCGCCGGCTGGTCGAGCTTCGCGAGGAGGTCGCGGAGGAGCGCGAGATCGTCGGCCGAGGCCGACAGCACCAGCGAGTTCGCGCCGTCGTTGGCGAGGATCGTCGCGGTCGACTGTCCGCCGGCCGCGGCGGCCCGGCTGCGGAGGAACGCGGTGAGCGTGTCGGCGACCTCGGTCGCCTTCGCGAACTCGACGGGAACCACGACGTTCTGCCGGTCGGGCAGCGAGATCGACTTCTCGAGACCGGCGAGGAGGTTCGCGATCTCCTGCTGCTGCCGCTCGGTCGCGC
>JBEIUL010000118.1:0-7029 GCA_040374395.1 Phycisphaeraceae bacterium | reverse complement strand
GTCCGGCGACCCGAGGGGCGCGTCCTTATCGGCCGGACGCGGCTGGTTTCCGTTATGGACGGGAGTTCGCTCGGGCCGGGCTCAGGCCTTGGCCTCGGCCTTGTCGCCCTCGGCGGCGTTCAGGACCGCCACGATCGCACTCTTCGCGAACGTGATCCGGGTGTTCGAGTTCTCGTCGACCTTCAGGACCACGGTCTCGGGCTTGACCTCGACGATCGCGCCGATCACCCCGCCGGCGGTCTGCACCCGGTCGTTCTTCTTGAGCGCCCCGAGCAGGGCGTCCCGCTTCTTCCGTTCCTTCCGCGAGCCGAAGATCTGCATCACGATGATGACGCCGAAGGCGGCCAGCATCATGAACAGGATGCTGCCGTCCATGCCTTGGGGCTGGGGCTTGGCCGCCGGGGAACCGGGGGCTCCGGTGGTCGCGGCGGGCGCGGTCGTCGGGGCGACGGGCTGACCGGCGAGGCCGGGGGCGTCCTGGGCGAGGACAAGCGTCGGGAAGTGGATCATCGGGGTCATCGGGGTCTGTCTTGGATGGGCTTCGCCCTCGCCGGTCAACCCTGCGGATCCCCGTCCTCCGGGGCCGAAAGGACCGGCCAGCGGGCCGGAAGCGAGGACCACGCATCTTCCGCGATGGCCGTCCGGATGTCTAGCATCAGCCTTTGGAAGTGCCGGACGTTGTGCAGGCTGACCAGGGTGGGGCCGAGCATCTCCTCGGCGGCGAAGAGGTGCCTCAGGTAGGCCCGGGAAAATCCGCCCGCGCAGGTCTCGCAGTCGCATCCCTCCTCGATCGGGGCCGGATCGAGGGCGAAACGGGCGTTCCGCAGCCGGAGGGGGCCGTTCCGCGTGAAGGCGAAGGCGTTCCGGCCGTTCCGGGTCGGCAGGACGCAGTCGAACATGTCGACCCCGGCGGCCACCGCCATCACGATGTCCCGCTCGTACCCGACCCCCATGAGGTACCGCGGCCGGTCCTCGGGCAGCAGCGGCGCCGTGAACTCGACGACCTTCCGTATCTCCTCGGTGCCCTCCCCCACCGCCACGCCGCCGATCGCGTAGCCGGGCAGGTCGTGGCCGCAGACGCCCTCGACGCTGCGACGGCGGAGGTCGAGGTCGGTCCCGCCCTGGACGATCCCGAACAGCGCCTGGTCGCCCGGGCGGGCGTGGTTCCGGATGCACTCGTCGAGCCACCGCAGCGTCCGCTCGTGGGCCTCCTCGCGGCGCGTCGGCGTGGTGGCTCCCGGGGGGGCAGTCGTCGAAGGCCATGATGATGTCGGCGCCGATCGCGTTCTGGATCTCCATCGACTCCCGCGGCCCGAGGCGGATCCGCGACCCGTCGACGAACGAGCGGAACGTCACTCCCCCCTCGTCGAGGGCGTTGATGCCGCTCATCGAGAACGCCTGGAAGCCGCCCGAATCGGTGAGCATCGGGCCATCCCAGCGCATGAAGCGGTGGCTGCCCCCCACCGCCCGCATCCGCTCAACGCCGACCCGCACGAGCAGGTGGTAGGCGTTGTTGAGGATGATCTGGCTGCCGGTCGAGCGGACCTGCGCGGGCGAGAGGCCCTTCATCGCCGCCGCGGTCGCCACGGGCATGAACGCCGGCGTGTCGAAGCCGCCGTGCGGCGTCTCGACGCGCCCGAGCCGGGCGCGGTTCGACGCCGAACGATGCCCGATGCGGAACGAGATGGGGCGGGACGCTCCCATCTCAGTCGCGGCGGCTCGCCTCGCGCAGCGTCGCCCGTTCCCGAGCGTCGAGGCTCGCGAGCCCGCGTTCCCGCACCTTGTCGAGGATCCGGTCGATCTCGGCCGTCGACGGGGCGGCCCCGGCGATGCGGGCCTTCCGGACCCGGTTGCTCCGCGACGTGGGATCGGCCCGGCCGAGGAAGTCGAAGAACCCGTGCAGCTGGTGCGGCCGGCGGATGAACCACGCCCCGGCGATCGCCCCGCCGAGGTGGGCCGCCTCGCCGCCGGCGTTGTTCCCCTTCATGAGCACGGTCAGCACCGCGAACCCGACCAGACCGTAGGCGAGCGTCCGCAGCTGCATGGGAATCACGCCGAACAGGAAGACCGTCGCGGTCGGCATGAGGTAGGCCGCGGCGAAGATCACGCCGAAGACGCCGGCGCTCGCCCCGATGAGCGGCGAGAACGGTGCGTTCGGGAGGAGCCCCGGCGGCACCGAGCCGAGGTGGTCCTTCGCAAGCAGGCCGCCGACGTTCAGCAGCATGAAGACCACCGCGCCGAAGATTCCGCACAGCAGGTAGAACGCGAAGTACCGCTTGCCGCCGAGGAAGCTCTCGACGATCGAGCCGAAGAAGTAGAGCCCCAGCATGTTGAAGAGCAGGTGCGTCACGTCGGCGTGCAGGAACGTGTAGCCGATGAACCGCCAGAACTCGAAGCCCACGAGGCCGAAGGTCGAGTCGCGGTACACGATCGCCTGCCCGGTCGTGAACTGCAGCCACTTCTGGATGGGCGGCACCCGCATGCCGTGCCGCACCAGCACCGGCACCGTCGCCTCGACGGTCCCCTGCGGGGTGTCGACGGGCCCTCGGTAGAACTCGGTCACGCTCGCCTGCCAGCCCCGCGGCGGCTCGGGCTCGCCGACGACTCGGTTCGCCTCGGGAACCGATGCCCAGCGGGCGGCGAGTTCGGGGTTCACGATCGTGATGGTGCCGTCCGGGGCGAACGCGGGCGGCAGGAAGCGGTCGACGAGGAAGATCGCGGTGGTCACCACGATGATCCAGGTGTTCACGCTCCAGAACGCGAGGCCGAGCCCGCCGCCCGGTCGACCGCCGCGGCGCGGGGGCGGAGGCGTGTCACGCAGGTAGTCGCGGTCCTGGAGGCCCATGGGGAGATCGATGGTATGCGGGAATCGGCCGCGTTCCGGGCCTCAGGCGAGGCGCCACGAGACGAACCGCTCGGAGAGGTACTCGCGGAGGCCCTCGCTGCCTCCCTCGCGCCCGAAGCCGCTCTCCTTGACGCCGCCGAACGGGGCCTGGGCGGTGGCGGGCAGTCCGTCGTTCACGCCGACGATGCCGAAGTCGAGGCTTTCCGCGAGCCGCATGATCCGGCTGCCGTCGCGGGTGAAGGCGTACGCGGCGAGGCCGTACGGGGTGCCGTTGGCCAGCGAGATCGCCTCGGCCTCGGTGTCGAAGGCCAGGATCGGCGCGACCGGACCGAACGTCTCCTCGCGGCAGCAGAGCATGTCCGGCCGCACGTCGGCGAGGACGGTCGGGGCGACGAACCTCCTCGGCCGGCCGGAAAGTTCGACGAGCCCGCCGCCGCACAGGACTTTCGCACCCCCGGCGACCGCGTCGGCGACGTGGGCGAGGGCCTTCGCCGCCGCGGAATCCTCGATGAGCGGCCCGATCGAGACGCCGTCCTCGAAGCCGTCCCCGACCTTCAGGCCGCGCACCGCCGCGACGAGCCGCTCGGTGAACGCGCCGAGCACGCTCCGCTCGACGAGGATCCGGTTCGCGCAGACGCAGGTCTGGCCCCCGTTGCGGAACTTGCTGGCGACGCACTGGGAAACCGCGAGGTCGAGGTCGGCGTCGGCGAAGACGAGGAGCGGCGCATGCCCGCCAAGCTCGAGCGAAAGCCGCGTCACGTGCCCGGCCGCCGCCTGCATGAGGATCTTGCCGACCTCGGTCGAGCCGGTGAACGAGACCTTGCGGACGCGGGCGTCGCCGAAGGCCGTCCTCGAGAACGCCGCGGGATCCGACGTCGGCACGACCGCGAGCACGCCCGCCGGCACCCCCGCCGCGACCGCAAGGGCCCCCGCCGCGATCGCGCTGAGCGGCGTGAGTTCGGCGGGCTTCACGATCATCGGGCACCCGGCCGCGAGGGCCGCCCCGGCCTTCCGGGTGATCATCGCGAGCGGGAAGTTCCACGGCGTGATCGCCGCGGTCACGCCGACGGGCCGCTGCAGCACGAACAGCCGCTTGTCGACGGCGCCGGCGGGAATCACCGAGCCGCGGATGCGGCGGGCCTCCTCGGCGAACCACTCGAGGAAGCTCGCCGCGTACGCGACCTCGCCGCGGGCCTCGGCGAGCGGCTTCCCCTGCTCGAGGGTCATCCGCCGGGCGAGCCGCTCGCGGTCCCGCAGCAGGAGATCCGCCCACTTTCGCAGGATCGCCCCCCGCTCGGCCGCGATCCGGTCGCGCCACGCCGGGAACGCCGCCGCCGCCGCGTCGATCGCGGCGCGGAACTCGGGCTCGCCGCAGGCGACGGCCTTCGCGACCTCGGAACCGGTCGCCGGGTTCTCGACCGCGAACCGCCGTCCGTTCGATGCCTCGATCCATTTCCCGCCCAGCAGGGCCCGAGTCTCGGGAGTCGCGTCCATGGGAACGGGAAGGTACCGTCGCCCGGATACACTCGCCCCGCACCCTACCGGAGCATGCCATGGCCAAGGCGATCGTCGATCCGCAGGAACTCCGCCGCTTCGCCCACGACCTCAAGAAGTTCAACGCCGACCTGCAGGCGATGATGAACGGCATGCAGGGCCGGATGTCGACCCTCGCCCAGAGCTGGCGCGACCAGGAGCAGGCCAAGTTCGCCGAGGAGTTCGACGGCACCATGAAAGTCCTGTCTCGCTTCGTGAAGACGAGCGAGACCCACGTGCCGTTCCTGCTGCGGAAGGCCGACCGGATCGAGGAGTACCTGCAGCAGCGGTGAGCGCCGGGGCAAGGCATGGAAGCCAAGATCACCGACATCCAGGTCCTCGACCGGCTCAAGGCGGCGCTCGTCAAGCTGTCGGAGGAGTTCGCCGCCGCCCTCGAGGAGGCCGACGGCGAGGTCGACCGGACGCTGGTCTGGCTCGACCGCGAGGCGCCGCTCCGCTGGCAGTCGGAAGTCCGCAAGCGGCAGGAGGAGGTCGTCGCCTGCAAGTCGGCCCTCTACCGGAAGCAGATCACGCCCTCGCCGAACGACCAGAAGGCCTCGGTCGTCGACGAGAAGAAGGCCCTGCAGCGGGCGATCGCCGCCCTCGAGCACGCCGAGCAGCGGCTCAAGAACGTGAAGCGGTGGAACCTCGAGCTGCCGCGGGCCCAGATCGCTTTCAAAGGTGCGATCCAGCCGCTCGCGGCCGCCGCCGAGCGCGACCTGCCCCACGCGGCCCTCAAGGTCGGGCGGATGATCCTCGCGATCGACCGCTACCTGAACGCGCCGAGCCCCGAGCTTGCCGACCTGCTGGCGCGGAGTCGCGCCGACCTGTCGGGCCTCCCCTCGATGCGTCGCACCGGCGACGAGGCCGCGGCCGCTCCCCCCGCCTCCGCCGAGGAGCCCACCCCGTGAGCGTCGCCGCCGCCACCATCAAGATCCGCCAGGCCCACAAGGATTTCCTGCGGGCCTACGCCGAGATCCGCGAGCGGTGGGACGACGACACGGCCCGGGCCTTCGACGAGCGGGTGGTCGACCCGCTCGAGGCCCAGCTGCGGACGTCGTGCAGCGCCCTCGACCGGATCCGCGAGTCGCTCGTGCGGGCCCGCAACGACTGCTCGTGACGGTCAGCCGGCGCGGGAGTCGGCGGCCCCGCCCCGCTTCGGCTCCCGGTACAGCACCAGGAGCGCCGCGAGGCACCCGATCGCGATCCACATCGGCACCGAGAAGAGCTTCGCGTAATCCATCCCGCCCTCGGCCAGCGTCGCGTACTTCGCGACCACGCTCGTCGCGAAGAGGCTTCCGACGATGATTCCGACGCCGACGATCACGAGGTTGAAGAGGTTCTGCGCCGTCGCCCGGATGTCGGAGGTCGTCCACTCGTCGACGACCATGAACGCCACCGCGATGAAGCACCCGAAGCAGAGCCCGTGCAGCGCGACGCCCACGAGGACCATCGGCAGCGACGGGAAGTACGCGAAGATCGCCATGCGGGCCGCGTAGGCCATGATGCCGACCGCGAGGATCGTCTTCTTCGGGAACGCCTTGACCAGGAACGGCAGCGCCGCGAGCACCAGGATCTCGCTCATCTGCCCGATGGTCATGAGCCCGCCGCCGCCGACCCCGAGCACCGAGTTGACGGCGTCGGCGAAGCGGTCGGCCCCGGCGCTCGCCGCCCTGTTCTGGATCTCGCCCACGAACTGGCTGGTGAACACGAAGTAGAACTGGTGCACCATGCTGATCGGGATCGCGATCAGGAAGAGCGCCCAGAGCGGTGGCTTCGCGATCTCGCCGATCCCCTCGGCCCAGGCGGTGGTCTGGCGGGCGCCGGAGGCCGGGGGCGTCGAGGGCAGCGTGAAGCAGTAGAGGCCCATGAGCACGCCGAGCCCGGCCGAGAGCTTGAACGCGACCGCCCGCCCGGCGTTCTGGGCCGCGGCGACCTCCTCGGGCGTGCCCCCGTCCGGCGTGTGGATCCGCAGCAGCATCTGCCCGACCGCGATGCCCACCGCGATCCAGCCGATCGTGCCCCAGAGCCGCACCGGCCCGAAGTCACGGTCGCGATCGGGAAGGTGGGCGAACGCGAGCGAGTTGGTGAGGGCGATCGTCGGGGCGTAGACGAGCCCGTACACGAACGAGAGGACCAGGAACGGCACGAACGCCGAGACGTCGGCGAGGAGCCAGACCAGCACCGCGCCGATCAGGTGGCTGATGCCGAGCAGGCGCTCGGTCGGGAAGCTCCGGTCGGCGAGCTGCCCGGCGATGAACGGCCCGAAGATCGCCCCGACCGCGCCGGCCATCAGGCACAGCCCGGTCTGGTCGAGCGAGAAGCCGCGATGACCCATCAGGAACGGGTAGAGGATCGGGAGCCAAGCCCCCCAGATCGCGAACTGCAGGAACATCATGATCGAGAGCCGGGTCCGCACGTAGGTGGGGACGCTCTTCGTGTCGATCGAGTTCATCAGGGGGTCTCCGGGGAAGCAGGGAACGGATCTGCACGCACCGCTTTCCCCCGGACCGCCGCGGGATCGTACCGGGAAATCGCCGCCTCGCCCCCGCTACCATCCGCGTCCCATGGAACCCCGCAGGAAGACCCGTCAGGTGACCCTCGGCGACGACCGGGTCGGTCGCGTCCGGATCGGCGGCGACGCCCCGATC
>JBEIUL010000355.1:0-3195 GCA_040374395.1 Phycisphaeraceae bacterium | reverse complement strand
GCCGCCCATCGAGCCGGCGAGCTCGTCGGCATCGATGAACCATGACCCATCGACCTTGACCAGCGAGATGGTCTCGCCGCCGCCGGTCGTGGCCTGTGCGGACTCGGTGTCCTCGGAGAGCAGCGAGAGGTTCTCGAGGCTCGCGAGCATCGGCCCGGCGCCCACGCCGCCCATTCCGTTCGTCGCCGCCTTGGCCACCTCGTCCGCGCCGTACGCCGTCTCGGCGGCGGTGAAGAAGGGCATCAACGCGTCGAGCATCGAGCGGGCCGAGTCGAGGAACGACTTCGCGGCCGGTTCCGAGGCGTGCATGGCCTGGAAGGCCTGCATGCCACCCGTGACGGAGGAGCGATCGATCGAGTTCACGAAGTCGACGAGGGCCTTCGGCGAGGCGAAGCCGCCCGAGCCACCGCCCGCGGTCGCCGACATCGCGCCGGGGCCGGGCTCCTTCGCCGCTGCCGGCATGGCCTTCCCCTCGAGCATCGCCTGCGACGCCTCGATCGCGGCCTTCGTCCGCGCGACCGCCGGCTGGTCGGAGCCCATCGACTCGATCATCGCGAGCGCCTCGCCGTAGGCGGCCTTCGCCTGCTCGAGCAGCGTGCCGCGCTCGGCGGCGATCGCCTCGAGGGCGGGCTTGGCCTTCGCCTCGCCGCCGAAGAGCGAGCCCGCGTCGGCGAGCCGGTCACGCAGGACGGCCTCGGCGTCGAGCCCGGCGATCCGCGACTGGATCATCGCGGCCTTCGCCCGGAGGCTGCCGAGGCGGAACGGGGCGGCCGCCTCGCGGGCGGTGTTGCCCGCCGAGTCGGCGGCGGCGCCGGCCTCGTCGAAGGCGGTCTCCGCCGAGGCATAGAGCTCGTCGAGGGAAGTCCCACGCAACTCATCGACCTTCGCGAGAACCGCCTCGGCCTCGGCGCGGAGCGTGCTCACGAGGTCACGGCCCGCCTTCGAGCCGGCGTCGATCGTGGCCGAGAAGTCCTCGAGTTCCTTGAGACCGGCCTGCGCCGAGCCCGCAAGGCCTTCCGCGGCCACGAGCGCCGTCTCGACGAGCGAGAGCTCCTCGGCCCGGACCGAGAGCTCGCCGAGCTCGAGGGCCGAACGGGTCCGCAGCCGGATCGCCTCGGCGTTCATCGCCGCGGCCTCCTCGGTGAGCGGGAATCCGGCGAGGTCACCGGCCGCGGCGGCGTCGCGGCGGAGCGAGGCGATCTCGCCGTCGAGCGCCGCGATCTCGGCGACCCGCCGCTCTCGGTCGGCCTCGAGCCGCGCGAGCGGCTCCCGCATCTGGCCGATGATCGTGCGGAGGGTGTTCATCGCCGCCTCGGCCCCGGACTTCGCCTCGGACAGTCGCTTGCGATCGGAGCCGAGCGAGAGTTCGGCCTGCGACTGGGCCTCGACCCGCGAGGCCGCGTCGGCGATCGCGCCGATGAGCTCGAACAGCTGCCGCGAGTCGGACTCGACCCGTGCGGCGCGGCCCGCCTGGAACGCCCCGAGGTCGGTCGCCACCTTGGCCCGCAGGAGGGCCGCCGCGGAACCCTGCTCGGCCGTCCCGCCCGAGAGCTGGTTCAGGCTCCCGAGAATGCCCGAGAGGTCGCTCGTGTTCATCGAGGGACCGGTCTCGGTGATGAGGGAGCGGCCCTCGGAGAGCTTCCGGTAGTCCTCGGAGAGCTGCGCGAACCTCTTGCCGAACTCGCTCGCGCCGGCGACGGAGGGATCCTCGCCGCAGCCGGCGATCGGAAGGGCGAGGGCCGACCCGAGGAGGAGGGCGGCGAGCGGTCGGACGGCGGGGGCGGGGGACGCGTGGTTCATGCGGGTCTCGGAAGGCAGGGAGGGCGGCGGAGTGTACCGGCCGTTCACCGGGGAACGCGGGTGTCTCCGGCCTCCCGCTCGGGCGTGTCGATCGAATCGAGCTCGGGCGGGCGGTAGTCGACCGGATACTCGGGCCGCGGCCGGTACATGCCCTTCACCCAGGCCTCGAAATCGTCGAGCAGCCGGGCGTTCGCGCTCGAGAAGACCGGCTTCCACCCCTTGACGTCGGGGTGCTTCTGTCGGGCCTCGGTCCGGGGCAGGCCGTATTGGACGATGAGGCTGTCGAGGGGCCGCTCCCAGTCGATCAGCGGCGGAAGGTCGGGCAGCTCGGTCCGCTCGAGGATGAGGAGGTTCGTGTAGCGGACCTGCGACTTCTTGTGGTTCCGGTTGTGGAGGAAGAACCGGCCCGCGTCGACCCCACCGTGGCAGCCGCTCGTCGCGCAGTTGTTGATGAGCCACGCATTGTGGACCCGCTCGCGGAACAGGTTGAGCGCCGGCGGCTCGGTCTCGACCTCGATCCGCGGGTAGAGCTCGCGGGCCTTCAGGTCGAACATCAGGCGCACGAGCTTGATCGGGTCCTCGCGGAAGAGGGCGGTGCGACCCTCGCTGGTCGCCGGGATCAGCTTGCTGTCGCCGTACCGCTCGATGAGCTCGCGGATCACGTCGGTCGGGACGGTCACCTTCGGCGGGTCGCGGAAGTCGATCTCGTAGACGCGGACGAGGTTGACGTCCTCGGGCGAGAGGATGTCCTGCGGAAGGAGGTCCGACTGCCGGACCGGGCCGCCGTCGCGTTCCTCCGCGTCGGCCGCGTCGGGCGGCGGGACCTCGGTCGAGCCCCCGTCGGGGCCCGCCAGCCGCAGCTGGGCGTCGACGGTCTCCATGAGCTTTCGGGCCTCGAAGAGGTCGGCGACCTCGACGAGATCGACGAGCTCGGCCTTGCACTCCCCGTACATCTTCTGCTCGAAGAGCCACTCGGCGAGCCGGAGCCGCGCCTGGTACATGTCGGGCTTGAGGGACGCACGGGCCTTGCGGTAGAGCTCCTGCGGCGTGAGTTCGGCGATGGTCCGGGCGACGTCCTTCCGCGGCAGCGACTGGCGGATGCCCTCGACCTCGACCACGACCGCGTCGTAGCCGTCCTCGACGAGGGCCCCGCGGTAGACCGTCCCGTTCCGCATCTCGACCCGGCATCGCTGGCCCGCCGGGCCGTCGAGCAGCGGCACGATCTCGAGCACCCGCGACTTCGTGAACGAGCGGAGCTTCCCCGAGCCCTTGAGGGTGACCACGACCGTGACGTCGTCCTCGGCGGCGACGGTCCCGCTCCACTCATTGAAGCGGTCCTCGATGATGTGGACCCGGCGCGGTGCGGCGTCGGCCGTCGGTTCGGGGGCCGCCGCG
>JBEIUL010000049.1:0-10052 GCA_040374395.1 Phycisphaeraceae bacterium | reverse complement strand
GTGTGGGCATCGGACGCGAGGTCGCGGACCGGATCACCACCTCCCCCTGCGGCTGCGAACCCGGCCACTGCGACGCGCACCCCGCCCCTCCCCCATCCCCGCTCGGTTCCTGACCGCGCCCGACCGCCATGGCCGAACCCGCGACGACGCACGGATCCCGCCTCGCCGCGAACCCCGCCGCGCTCCGCGTCGCCCTCGTGGGCAACCCCAACGTCGGCAAGACCACCCTCTTCAACGCCCTCTGCGGCCTTCGTGCGAAGACCGCGAACTTCCCCGGCTCGACCGTCGAGGCCCGCGTCGGAACGGTCTCCCGGGCCGGCGCCAGCCCGATCGAGATCGTCGACCTGCCGGGCATCTACGCCCTCGACCTCGAGTTGCCCGAGTCGCGACTCTGCCGCGATTGCCTGTCCGGGCAGGTCGCCGGCTGCGAGCCCGACCGCCTCGTCGTCGTCCTCGACGCGACCAACCTCGCCCGCGGGCTCCGCTTCCTCGCCAGCGTCGCCCGGTGCGGCCTCCCGTGCTCGATCGCGGTGACGATGGTCGACGTCGCCCGCCGACGTGGCCTGTCCATCGACGCGAACGCCCTCGCCGTCCGCCTCGGCGTCCCCGTGACCTGCGTCTCGGGCCGCACCGGCGAAGGCGTCGCCGAGCTCATCGCCTCGCTCGACCGCGCGGTGCCCCTCGCGGGCGAGGCCCTCGCCCCCGACGGGAACGACGCGAACTGGGCGGCCACGACGATCGCCGCGTGCGTCGGCGGGAAGGACGCGGTCGGGAGCGACCTCGACACCGTCACCGACCGGCTCGACCGGGCCTTCACCCACCCGTGGCTCGGCACCGCGATCTTCGCGGCGATCATGTCGGGTCTCTTCCTCACGATCTTCTCGCTCGCGTCGGTCCCGATGGACCTGATCGAAGGCCTCTTCGGCGGCATCGCCGACGCGGTCCGCGGCTCGCTGCCCCCCGGCCCCGTCGCCGACCTCCTCGCCGACGGCGTGGTCGGCGGCGTCGCGGGAACGCTCGTCTTCCTGCCGCAGATCTGCCTGCTCTTCTTCCTGCTCTCGCTGCTCGAGGACACCGGCTACCTCGCCCGCGCCGCGTTCGTGATGGACCGCATCATGTGTCGCTTCGGGCTTCCCGGACAGGCATTCGTCCCGCTGCTGTCGAGCTGCGCGTGCGCCCTGCCCGGAATCATGAGCGCCCGCCTCATCCCCGACCGGAACGACCGGCTGGCGACCATCCTCGTCGCACCGTTCATGAGCTGCACGGCGCGGCTGCCGGTCTACGTGCTGCTCACGACCCTGCTCTTCGCGGGAAGGCCCGTCCTCGCGGCGACCGCCTTCGCGGGGTGCTACCTGCTGGGCGCCGCCGCGGCCCTCGGCAGCGCGTTCCTCGCCCGCCGCACGATCCTGCCGGGAAAGTCGCGCCCCATGGTCCTCGAGCTGCCCGGCTACAAGTGGCCATCGCTCCGCTCGGCGCTGCTCGTCACCTACGACCGCGGGATCCTCTTCGTGCGGAAGGCCGGCACGGTGATCCTCGCGATCTCGATCGTGATGTGGTGGATCAGCGCGTATCCCCGCTCGGAGCCGCCGGCGGAAGCGACGGCGTTGCGGGCCGAGGCCGCGGTCCTCTCCGACGCGGCCGCCGCCGAGGAACGCCTCTCGCTCGCCGACGCGATCGAGGCCCGCAACCAGCAGGCGAACTCGTTCGCGGGCACGCTCGGCTCGGCCCTCGAGCCGGTCTTCCGGCCCCTCGGGCTCGACCGGCAGCTCACCGTCGCGGTCCTCACCTCGTTCCTCGCCCGCGAGGTCTTCGTGAGCACCGTGGCGGTCCTCGTCGGGGCCGGCCCGGGCGGCGAGGAGGACGAGGCGAATCTCCTCGGGCGGATCCGAAGCGCGACCCGCGACGACGGCTCGCCGCTCGTGACGCCCGCGACCGCCGCGTCGACGCTCGTCTTCTTCGTGCTTGCGATGCAATGCCTGCCCACGCTCGCGGTGACCCGCCGCGAGACCGGCTCGTGGGGCTGGGCCCTGCTGCAGCTCGGCTGGATGTCGCTGGTGGCGTGGGTCGCCGCGGCGATCGTGCATCTTGCCCTGGTCGCCGGAGGAATCCCGTGAACGAATCCCCGCACCTGCCGCCCATGCCTTGGAACGACTGGCAATTCTGGGTGGTCACCGTGGCGGCGCTCGTCGCCGTCGCCCTCGTCGTCAAGCCGCTCCTGCCGTGGGGCGGCTCGCGCGGCAGGCCCGCGAAGCCCTGCTCGACCTGCCCGAGCGCCGAACCGGCCGCGGCGAAGCGGACGACGCTGACCCTCGGCGGCAAGCGCGTGGGGTAGGATCGTCACCGCATGGCCGTCCTTCGCAGGCTCTCGCTCGCGTTCCTCATCGTCGCCGCGCTCTCGGCGTTCCTCCTCTGGAGCGACCGTCCCGCCTCGCGCCGCGCCGCGGGCCCCGTGAAGCGGGTGGCCCTCGTGATGCTCGCGTCGGTCCCGACGATGGAGGCCGCCGCGCGGGGCGTCCTCGACGGCCTCGCCGAGGGCGGCTTCACCGTCGGCGACAACCTCTCGATCGAGCAAAGCCACGCCGAGGGCGACCTTGCGACCCTGAACCAGATCGCGGCGCTGGTGTCCTCGGGCGACGCCGATCTCGTGGTCACGTTGAGCACGCCCGCGGCGCAGGTGCTGCACCGCAACAACCGCAGCCGGAAGCCGCATGTCTACGGCGTCGTCGCCGACCCACCCTCGGCCGGGCTCGACATCGATCCCGAGAACCTCGCCGACCATCCCGAGTGGAGCACCGGCCTCGGCACGCGGCTGCCGGTCGAGGACCTGTTCGCGATGGTCCGCGCCGCGGCGCCCGGCCTCCGCACGCTCGGGGTCGCGTGGAACCCTTCCGAGAAGAACGCCGAGATCTTCCTCGCCGAAGGAAAGCGGGCCGCGGACGCCCTGGGATTCACGCTCATCGACGCGAACGCCCCCTCGAGCGCCGACGTCCGCACCGCGGTCGACAGCCTGGTCGCCCGCGGCGCCGAGGCGATCTGGGTGCTGCCCGACGCCACCACCGTCAGCGCGATCTCCGCGATCGGGCAGGCGGCGCGGCTCGGCCGCGTCCCGATCGTCGCCAGCGTGCCCGGTCTCGAGGAGCACGGGGTGGCCCTCGCCCTCGGCGGCGACTACCGCGAGCTCGGCCGCGACACCGGGAGGCTGGCGGCCCGGGTGCTGGCCGGCGAGGGCACCGCCGACATCCCGGTCGGTTGGTCGAAGCCGACCCTGCTCTCGCTCAATCTCGCGGCATTTCCCGAGGGCTGGACCGTCGATCCCGCGTGGGAACGCGACGCCGACACGCTCGTCGCCCGCGACGGCTCGACGGTGCGGGCGGCGGCCGACGAGCCGGAGGCGGCCCTCGCGACGACCCGATCCCGATCGGGCCGCGGCGTGACCGTTCGTATCGTGACCATTCGTATAGTCACTTGGGCCGACACCCCGCTCAGCGAGGAATCCATCCGCGGCGTGAAGCTCGGCCTCGAGGCCGCGGGGCTCGTCGACGGCACGACCGCCGACATCGAGGTGCAGTCGGCCCAACTCGACGCCGCGACCCTCAACACGATCGTCGCCGACTGCGAGAGCCGCCCGCCCGACGCGATCGTCGCGATCACCACGCCCGCCCTGCAGGCGGTGATCGCGAAGGTCAAGCGGACGCCGGTCGTGTTCACCGGCATCGCGAGCCCGATCCTCGCCGGCGCCGGCACCTCGAAGACCGACCACCTGCCGAACGTGACCGGCGTCTCCAGCGAGATCGACGTCGAGCGGATGGCCCGGCTCGTGCGCACGATCCTGCCGCGGGCGACAACGGTCGCGACGGTCATGAACCCAAGCGAGGTCAATTCCGTCTACCACCGCGACCTGCTGGTCGAGGCGATGCGGAAGGTCGGCATCGAGGTCCGCTCGTTCGCGGCCGACCGCCCCGCCGACGTCTCGGTCGCGGCCGACGCGATGGCCAGTTCCGGCGTCGACGCGATCGTCCAGATCTCCGACGCCCTGAGCGCCAGCAGCTTCCCGGCGATCGCGACCGCCGCCCGCCGCGCCGACCGTCCGCTCTTCTCGTTCCTCTCCGACCACGCCCGCAAGGGGTCGACCCTCGTGGTGAGCCGAGACTACGTCGACCTCGGCCAGCAGGCCGCGGCGGTGGTCGTGCGGATCCTCGACGGGGCGGATCCGGCGACGATCCCCTTCCAGGATCCGGTCGGCTCGCGGCTCCTCCTGAACGAGGCGACCGCCCGGACCCTCGGCCTCGCGATCCCCGAGTCGATCCTGCGCGAGACCGACGAGCGGATCGCCGAGTGAATCCGGCCCGGACGCCCCGCCGCTACCATCCGCGGGCCCCATGGCCGTTCTCCGGCGTCTCGCCCTCGCACTCCTGATCGTCGGCGCCCTCTCGGCGGTCCTCCTCTGGACCGACCGGCCGGCGTCGCGTGGCGGCCAATCGGGTCAAGTCAGCCGAAAGGTCGTCGCGGTCGTCATCCACTCGTCGGTGCAGGCGATGCTCGACGGGCGCGACGGCGCGATCGAGCAGCTCGCGGCCCGCGGCTGGCGCGAGGGCGAGAACCTCGAGATCCGCCGCAGCAACGCCGAGGGCGACCTGGCCGTGCTCGGGCAGATCGCGGCGCACATCGCCTCGGGCGACGCCGACCTCCTCATGACCTTCTCGACGCCCGCGGTGCAGTCGGTCTTCCGGGCCAACCGCGAACGGAAGCCGCATGTCTTCGGGCTCGTGGCCGACCCGCTCTCGGCGGGGCTCGACATCGACGCGAACGACCTCGCGAAGCATCCCGCCTGGATCACCGGCATCGGCACGCGGCCGCCCATCGAACATCTCTTCGCGATGGTCAAGCAGGCCTCGCCCGGCCTCAAGCGGCTCGGCACGATCTGGAACCCCGCCGAGAAGAACGCCGAGGTCATGTTCAAGGCGGGCCAGAAGGTCGCCGCCGCGGCCGGCCTCGAACTGCTCGACGCGAACGCGAGCTCGTCGGCCGACGTCCGCACCGCCGCCGACAGCCTCGTCGCCCGCGGCGTCGAGGCGATCTGGATCCTGCCCGACCTCACGGTGCTCAACGCGGTGTCGTCCGTCGTCGCCGCGGGGTCGCGCCACGGCGTGCCGGTCGTGTCGAGCATTCCCGGCGGCGAGCCGCAGGGCGTGGCCCTGTCGCTCGGGGCCGATTACGTCGCCCTCGGCCGCGAGACGGGCGAGATCGCGGCCAGGGTGCTTTCGGGTACGAGCCCGGGCGAGATTCCCGTCTCGTTCAGCGCTCCCGAGGTCCTCGGGCTGAATCTCGCGACGTTCCCGCCGGGCTGGACGCTCGATCCGGCGTGGGAACGCGACGCGCAGGAACTCGTCGGCCGCGACGGGAAACTCTTGCGGACGATGCCGGACGCGGCGCCGACCGTGCCGGTGCGCCCCGCCGGCAAGATCCCGACGGTGCGCATCGCGACCTGGGCCGACACGCCGGTCACCGAGGATTCAATCCGCGGCGTGCGCGAGGGCCTCCGCGAGGCCGGACTCGAGGAGGGGAAGACGGTCAAGGTCGACCTCAAGTCGGCCCAGCTCGACGTCGGGACCCTCAACTCGATCATGGCCGACAGCGCGGACCGTCCGCCCGACGTGCTCGTCACGATCACCACGCCCGCCCTGCAGGCGGCGATCGCCCGGCTCGACTCGACGCCGATCGTCTTCACCGCGATCGCGAGCCCCATCCAGGCCGGGGCCGGCACCTCGAGGACCGACCACCTGCCGAACGTGACCGGGATCTCGAGCGAACTCGACGCGACCCGCATGGCCGCCATCGTTCGGAAGGTCCTGCCGCGGGCCAAGGCGGTCGCGACGATCGTGAACCCGAGCGAGGTGAACTCGACGTACTTCCGCGACCTGCTCGCCGAGGCGATGGGCAAGGTCGGGATCGAGGTGCGGTCGTTCGCCGCCGACCGGCCCGCCGACGTCTCGGTCGCGGCCGACACCATGGCCAGCTCGGGCGTCGAAGCGATCGTGCAGATCTCGGACAGCCTCAGCGGCAGCGCGTTCCCGGCCATCGCGGCGGCGGCGAAGCGGGCGAACGTGCCGCTCTTCGGGTTCAACTCCGACCAGGCCGAGAGCGGTTGCGTGCTGGTCGTCGCCCGTGACTTCATCGACATGGGCCGCGAGGCGGGGAAGCTCGCGAAGCGGATCCTCGACGGGGCCGACCCGGCGACGATCCCCTTCCAGGAGCCGATCGGCTCGCGGCTCATCGTGAACGAGGATGTCGCGCGGGCGCTCGGCATCGCCATCCCGGCCGAGGTCCTCACCGAGGCCGACCGGAGGATCCCGACGCCATGAACCTGAATTCCGATCAGAGCGGCGCGGGCGGCGAGCCGGCGCTCGAGGCCCGACGCGAGGGCGTGCGGGCGATCGTCATCCTGCGCGGCCGCGTCGACAGCTCGGCGGCGGATCCGCTGGTCACGGCGGTCTGCGACGCCCTCCGCGAGGGGCCCGAGGAACTGTCGCTCGAGCTCGCCGAGGTCACCTTCGTCTCGAGCGCCGGCATCGGCGGCATCCTGCGGAGCCACTCCGAGGCGAAGCGGGCGGGTGTGCGGTTCCGCGTGACGAGCATCTCCGAGGCGGCCCGCGGCGTCTTCCGGCTCGCCCGCATCGAGCAGATGCTGCTCGGGCCGGCGGGATCGCACCCCGCAGCGCCGCCGGCACCCGCCGTGGCGGCCGCCCGGACCGTGAGCTACGACGCCTGGAAGGGCCGCTTCCGCACGCTCGACCCGCGGGCGACGGCGAAGGTGCGGGCCCTCGCGAACGAGACGGTGCTGCTCGGGGCCCGCGACCTCGCGATCGGGGTGGGCTGCCTCGGCGACGCGACGCAGCTCGCCGAGGTGCCGCGGCGCGGCGGCGAGATGATCGCGGTCGGCGCGGCGGCGGCCAACCTGCCCACCGACACCGACCTGATCGACTATCTCGCGGCACACGGCGGCGCGGGCTGCCCGGTGTCGTTCGGCGACGGGCTCGCGGTGCACGGACCGATGCGGTGGGCGATTGACCTGACCGAGGTGCGGCACTCCGGCGTCGGTCTCTCGAGCCTCGTCCGCGAGTGCCTCGACCTCTGCGGAAGCGATGCGGTCGCGATCGTGGTCGTCGCCGAGGCCGCGGGCGTGGTCGGGGCGTACCTGCGGACCCCGCCCGGCGCGGGCGACGCGTCGATCCGCAACCGGCTCGCGTTCACGAGCGAGCCGCTGCATGAGGGCGATACGGTGGCGCTTGCGGGGATCGCGGTCCGGGTGACCCCGAAGGCCGAGGGCTCGACGACCACCGGGTCCGGGAAGCGTGATCCGATCCACGAGTCGCTGCGACCGGTCGGCGACGGCCTTTGCGGCCATTTCCACGCCCTCGCGATGTCGTACCGTCCGATCCCGATCGAGCCGGGCGATCCCGCCCCGCTCGTGGGGGCGCTCATCGCCGAGCAGCGTCCGCTCGGGCTCTACCACCTGGTGAACGACGACCGCCCAGGCGGCGCGGGCGAGACGCGGGTCCGCCGCGGCACGGTCTTCTGCGTCCCGCTCGCGAACGGAGGCCCCGCGTGACCCTGCTCGTCGCCACGCTCGCCATCGGCCTGGTCCTCGCGACGCTCGCCCTCGGCAGCTACCTCTCCTTCCGCGTCCTCAACATGCCGGACGTGACCGTCGACGGGTCGCTCCCGCTCGGCGCCGCGACGGCCGCGGCGATGATCGTGGCCGGGTACGACCCGTTCGCCGCGACGGCCGCGGGCTTCCTCGCGGGAGCGATCGCGGGGGCGACGACCGCGGTGCTGCACATGAAGCTGGCGATCGACGCCCTGCTCGCCGGAATCCTGGTCATGACCGGGCTCTACTCGGTGAACCTGCGGGTGATGGGCAAGAGCAACGTCGCCCTCTCGGGCGAGCCGTCGGTCTTCGCCCCGCTTGCGGGCCTCCTCGAGCGCCTGAACGGCGGTCCGCGGGTCGCGATCGGCCGGTGGACCGTCGGCACCGAGGATCTCGCGGCCCTCGCGACCGCGGGGATCTTCGTCGTCGTGGTGACGGTCGCGATCTGGTGGCTGCTGCGGACCGAGTTCGGCGGCCTGCTGCGGGCGACCGGCGAGAACCAGCGAATGGTCCGGGCCCTCGGCGGCAACGTCGGCGTGACGGTCGGCGTCGGGCTCGCCCTCTCGAATGGGCTCGCGGGCCTCTCCGGGGCGCTCCTCGCCCAGATGCAGGGGTTCGCCGACGCCCAGATGGGCATCGGGATGATCGTGGTCGGCCTCGCGAGCGTGATCATGGGCCTGACGCTCGTGGGCGAGGCCTCGATCGGGATCTCCCTGATCGGGGTGACGCTCGGCTCGATCATCTTCCGCCTGCTGGTGGCCCTCGCCCTGCGGGCGGGCCTCGAGGCCAACGACCTGAAGCTCATCACCGCCGTCTTCGTGCTCGTCGCGATCGCGCTGCCGAAACTCATCGGGAAGGGCCATGCCCGGGGGGAGGCCCGCCGTGCTTGAGATCGAGGGACTCCGCAAGACCTTCAATCCCGGGACGCACGAGGAGGTGCGGGCCCTCGACGGCGTGACGCTCACGCTCGAGCGGGGCTCGTTCACCGTGGTGATCGGGACCAACGGCAGCGGCAAGACGACGCTGCTCAACGCGGTCGCCGGCAGCTTCCGGCCCGAAGCGGGGCGGATCCGCCTCGACGGGACGGACATCACGCGGTGGGCCGAGCACTCGCGGGCGACCATGATCGGTCGGGTCTTCCAGGACCCGTACGCGGGCACGGCGCCGCGGCTCACGGTGTGGGAGAACCTGGCGCTCGCGTCGCGGCGCGGGCTCGTCCGGCGGCCGATCCCGCTGCTGCGGAGCCGCGACCGGGCGGGGTTCCGGGCGGCGCTGGCGCGGATCGGCCTCGGGCTGGAAGACCGGCTCGACGCGCCGATCGGGCTGCTCTCGGGCGGGCAACGGCAGGCGATCACGCTGGTGATGGCGTGCCTGCGGGCGCCGCAGCTCCTGCTGCTCGACGAGCACACCGCAGCGCTCGACCCGCGGAGCGCCCGGCAGGTGATCCTGCTCACCACCGAGCTCATCCGCGAGCGGAACCTCACGACGATGATGGTCACCCACTCGATGCAGCAGGCCGCCGACTGCGGTCACCGGCTCATCGCGATGCATCACGGGAAGCCGTATCTCGACGTTCAGGGCGCCGCGAAGGCCGCGTGGGGTCCGGCGCGGCTGCAGGAGCTCTTCTCTCGCATGCGGCGCGACGACCAGATGGACGCCTCGACGGAACGGCTGCTTGCCGATCGCTATGCGTGAGACTGTCGCACGAACGCTTTCGCTCGCCCTCGCGGCGGTCCTCGCGGCGTGCGGCGCGCCGGCCCGCATGCAGGACGGGCCCTCGACGCTCACCCGCGGCATGGTTCCGATGTCGGGCAAGGCGGCGCCCGGCCGGGCCGCGATCCGCGCGACGCTGTTCGACATCTGCGACCGCTCGCTCGGCGACCTCTCCGACTCGGTCCTGCCGTTCATCGACGATCCGGCGGTCTCGCCGGAGGTGAGGATCGACCTGCTGAGGACGCAGCTGCGGATCGGGACCACGATCGTGGCCACCGCGACGACGCGGTCGGTCGAGAGCGGCGTGGTCGACATGTACTGCTACCTCGCGGTGTGCGAGGCTCGCCTCAGCCAGCGGCTCGCCGATAGCCTGCCGGACCGGCCGGAGGTGGTGCGGCTCGAGGCGGCGATCCAGGTTCCGCTCGCGATGGCGAGGGGGCTGCTCGAGTCGACCGCGACCGTGGAGCAGGTCGAGTTCGTCGACCGCGCCGTGGCGGGATTCCTCGAACGGGACGTGAACTCGTCGCCGGGGCTCCTGCTGCGGCTCGATGACTTCGCCGACCTGCGGGCGTCCACCGACCGGATCGCCTCGGGCGGTTCCGGGCTGCTCGGCACGGTCGACGAGGCCCGCGACGAGATCCGCTCGACCCGCGAGTCGGCCGAGCTGGTGTCGTTCGCGATCCAGCGGAT
The DNA here is from genome assembly GCA_040374395.1 of Phycisphaeraceae bacterium. Classification (GTDB taxonomy): domain Bacteria; phylum Planctomycetota; class Phycisphaerae; order Phycisphaerales; family SM1A02; genus JBEIUL01. The sequence continues at coordinate 1 of JBEIUL010000049.1, read as the reverse complement.
G
>JBEIUL010000450.1:0-2343 GCA_040374395.1 Phycisphaeraceae bacterium | reverse complement strand
CCTTAACCCTCTTTCCCTACCCGACGCTCTTCCGATGGGGGGGGGCCACCCCGCAAACATCGCCGGCGTTCATCCGTGGGCGGTCGCGGACCGCCCACCCCAGTGACGGTCACGACGCCCTTCCCGCGAGGCGGCCCCTCACTTCACTTTGGGGGCTTCGGTCAGCGACCGACGCGGAACAAGGTCGGCGTCCATCGGCGACGAGGCATGGCCTCTTCGTTTCGAGCCCAACCCGCGGCCCAACCCGCGAATGGCTTCAGCGTTCGTTCGGGCCTTCCGCCGCCTTCGCCTCGTCGAGCAGGATCCGGCAGTTCTGCAGCAGCGTCTCGAGGCGGAACGGCTTCCGCAGCAGCCGCATGTCGGCGATCGGCCGCTGCGGCTCGCTGACGCCGCCGGTGATGAGCAGGCACGGCACGCGGAAACCGGCGGCGCGGATCCGCTCGAGGCACTCGATGCCGGTCATCTGGGGCAGGTCGATGTCCATCACGATCAGGTCGGGCTTGAGCGGGCTGTTTCGGAGGATCGACTCGACCTCGGTCGCGTCACCGCGGGCGATGGTGTCGATGTCGAGCCCCTCGAAGCACTTCACGAGCACCTCGCGGATGATCGCGTTGTCCTCGACGATGAGCACCGCGTTCACCTCGGCGAGGGCGGCAGGGGCCGCGTCCGCCTCCTCGCCCGACGCGTTGCCGCCCGGGGCCTCGAGCGGGAACTTCGCCTCGGCCTTCAGGCCGCCGAGCGACCCGGACCGGCCGAGGGCGAAGCTGCCGCCCGCCTCGGTCGCGACCCGTTGGCAGATCGAGAGGCCGAGGCCGGTGCCCTTGCCATCGCCCTTCGTGGTGAAGAAGGGCTGAAGCACCGTCTCGAGCATCGCGTCGGGCAGGCCCGGCCCGTCGTCCTCGACCGCGAGCGTCACCGCGTCGCGGCCGTCGTTGAACGGGTCGCGGCGTCCGGTCACGCGGATCCGGCCGCGTCCCCCGACCGCGTCGCGGGCGTTCACGACCAGGTTGAGCAGGAGCTGCTGGACGCCCTGCCGGTCGCAGTGGATGGTGAGGTCGCGGACCGCGTCGTAGTCGAAGCTGATCTCGCACCGGATCGGCAGCAGCTGGCGGGCGAGCCGCTCGACCTGCTGCAGTTCCGGCCCGAGCTCGAGCGGCCCCGGGGCCCGCGCGGTCCCGCGATGGGCGGCGAGCAGGCCCGAGATGAGCGGGCTCGCCGACTGCAGCGTCTTCTGGATCTCGGACAGGCCTTCGCGCATCGTCGGGTCGTCGGCCCGCTTGAGCAGCAGCTGCAGCCGGCCCGTCGCCGCGAACAGGATGTTGTTGAAGTCGTGGGCGATGCCGCTCGCGAGCTGGGCGATGAGTTCGCTGCGCTCCGAGCCGCGTCGCCGCTCGACGAAACGGTCGCGCTCGCGGGCGGCTTCCCACCGATCGCGGCTCCGCTCGTAGGCGAACGCGAGCGTGCGGAGCGCCGCGACGTCCTCCTCGGGCCACGAGCGGGGCGAGGGGGCGCCAAGGATGAGCATGCCGGCCCGCCCGCCCTCGCCGGCCTGGAGCGGCACGATGAGCAGCGTCCGCTCGCCGGTCTCGATGATCGCGTGGTCGCGGTTCCGGACCGCCTGCTCGTACTCGGGGAACCGCTCGCGGTCCTCGTCGCCGAGCGACGGCAGGTTCGTCTCGCGTGCGCTCCAGCCGGCGATGACCTCGAGCCGGGTACCGCTCGGGTCGGGCCGCACGACCCGAAGCCGAGTGACCTCGAAGAATCGGCCGACGGTCTCGAGCAGCCCCGCGCGGCCGAGCTCCTCGTCGTCCTCCTTCACGAGCGACTCGAGGCTTGCCGCGACGAGGCGGAAGAGCCGGTGGCTGCGGTCGAGCGAGCGGAACGCGGCGAGACGGGCGGCCTGCGCGACCGCCGCGCGACGCGAAGCGTAGACGAGCCCGATCGTGGTGCCGACCGCCAGCAGCAGGATCGCCCCGGTCGCCGCGAGCAGCAGGTTGAAATCCTGGTTGGCCGAACGCAGCTCGGGGCTTTCGGCCGCGAGCGTCGCGAGTGGACGGAGGTCCGGGAGGACGCTCATCGGGACTGGCCTCGGGGGCACCGGGCCGACCGGACGGCCCCCGGCGACGTCGCCGAACGGCCCCGGTCCGTCCCGACCTGCCCCGACCCGCCAATGCCTCCTGAAGGACTCGAACCTTCGACCCGCTGATTAAGAGTCAGCTGCTCTACCAACTGAGCTAAGGAGGCGGAAAGTCAGGCAGTGTAACCCCTCGTTCCGGGGGGTCAAGATCATCCGAGATCGGCGACGGCCCGCCGTCGATCAGCCCGCCTTCTGCCCGTGGCACT
>JBEIUL010000446.1:0-2359 GCA_040374395.1 Phycisphaeraceae bacterium | reverse complement strand
GTCGAGCTCGCGGCGGAGGAGCGGGAAGTGCTCGGACACCCGTCCGAGCGGGATGATCGCGTCCTGGATCCGCTCCTGGGCCTTGCGGCTCTCGGCGCGGACGAGGCGGAGCTCCTCGGCCAGGTCCTCGATGCGGCGGCGGCTCTCGCCGGGAATCGGCAGGTAGCGTCGGATCGATTCGAGGAGGGTCATGGGCGGAGGTTCGGGGGAGCGGACCGTGGAGGGTAGCACCCCGTAGGATGCGACCGTGTCGATTTCCGCCGACATTCGCGAGTCGGGGCGCCCGAACGCCGGGAAGCCCGTCGGGATCGGGCACGCTGCGGCCCGGCTGGCGGCGGCATGCCTGCTTCTCGCCGGGTGCGGCGACGCGTCGGCGCCCGGGACATCGGCCGGAAGGGTCGCGCCGCCGCACTCGTCGCCCCGCGCGACCGTCAGCCTCAGCCCGGCGATCACCGCGACGCTCGTGGATCTCGGCGTGGGCGACGCGGTCGTGGGCCGCACGCCCTGGTGCTGGGCGGTGCCGGAGTCGGTTCCGGCGGTGGGAAGCCTGCTCGAGATCGATTACGAACGGTTGATCGAGGCGGGGCCGGCGGCGATCCTCGTTCAGCCCGGGGTCGGTGGCGTCGATCCCGAACTCGAGCGGATCGCCCGTGAACGCGGCTGGACGCTCGCCGCATGGCGGCTCGAGCGGCTTGCGGACGTCGAGGCGATGCTCGAGGGCATGCGGTCGATCCCGCCGGTCGTGGGCGACGCGTCGGCGATCGCGCGGCTCGAGCGGCGTCTCGGCGAGATCGCGGCGCTGCGTACTGCCCCGGTCGCGGCGGCGGCGCCGCGGGTCCTGCTGCTCGTCTCCGCAGATCCGCCGACGGCGGCGGCCGCCGACACCTTTCTCGACGAGCTCGTCGCGGCCGCGGGCGGTCGCAACGCCCTCGACGGCCGCCGCGGCTACGTCGGGCTCTCGCTCGAGGAGATCGCCGCGCTCGCGCCGGAGACCGCGATCCTGCTGCGGGACGAGCCCGCAGGCCGCGACCGGGCGCCGCCCGCCTCGCTCGTCGAGGCGACCCGCGGACGCGTGCGGGTCGTCGCCTGCCGCGAGGCGTTCATGCCCTCGAGCCTCGCGCCGATCGCGGCCGAGGCGATCCGCGACGGGATTTCGCCCGCCCGGGAAGGCGGTTCGCCGTGAAGGTCGGCCGCGGGCTTGCGGTGCTTGTCGGGCTTCTCGCGCTCGCGATCGCCGCGAGGCTGCTGCTCGGCGGCGCGGGGGCGGGCTGGCCGGGCGCCGATGCGATCCGCTACCGCCTGTCCGCGGCGGCGAGCGGCGTCGGGGTCGGCGCGGCGCTCGGGCTGTCGGGACTCTTCCTGCAGGTGCTGCTGCGGAACCCGCTCGCCTCGCCGTTCATCCTCGGGATCTCGGGCGGGGCGAGCCTCGGGTACGTGATCGCCCTCTACATCGCGTGGAGATTCGGCTCGTCGGGGCTCGGTCCGCTCGGGCCCGTGTCGAGCGCGACGCTCGGGGCGATCGTGACCATGGCGATCACCTGGCGGTTCGGGACCCGCGAGGGCCGGATCGATCCGCTCACGCTGGTGCTGGCGGGTGTGGTGATGGGGGCGATCACCGGCGCCCTGACGATGGCCGTCCAGTCGCTCGTGCCGGGCGGCGTCCGCGGCGACCTCGTGGCGTGGCTGATGGGTCGCGTGCCGGAAGCGCCGGACCTCGTCCTGCTCGGATTCCTCGCGGCGCTCGTCGTGGCGAGCGCGATCGTGGGAACGCTCGCCGGAAGGGCCCTCGACGTCGCGACGCTCTCCGACGACGAGGCGACGAGCCTCGGGCTCTCGCTCGGAAGGCTGCGGGCGCTTCTCCTCGTCCTCGCGTGCACGCTGACGGCGACGACGGTCGCCCTCGCGGGACCGATCGCCTTCGTCGGGCTGGTCGCGCCGCACGCGGCCCGCATCGGGCTCGGCGCGCGGCACGGTCCGCTCGTCCCGGGTTCGGCGCTCGCGGGGGCCGCGCTGCTGGTCGCGGCCGACGCGGCGCGGCAGGCGATCGATCTCGGCGGCGGCCGGCTTCCGGTCGGCGTGGTGACCGCGTTCCTCGGCGGGGTCGCGTTCCTGCTGATCCTGCGGAAGGCGAGGTGGGCGTCGTGAGCCGCGATCGCCTCGCCTGCGACCGCGCGACGCTCCGCCTTGGCGCGACCGAGGTGCTGACGTCGGTGACGCTCGGGTTCCGGTCCGGCGAGGTGACGGCGCTCCTCGGACGCAACGGTGCGGGAAAGACCACGCTGCTCCGTGGGCTGGCGGGGCTCGTCGCGCCGGCGGAGGGCGTGATCGCGATCGAGGGTCGTGCGGTGGCGGCGATGAG
>JBEIUL010000122.1:0-6884 GCA_040374395.1 Phycisphaeraceae bacterium | reverse complement strand
GCTCGCGGCGGCCCTCGCCCGCGTCGGCGAGCAGTCGGAGCGGGCCCACGCCGTGGTCCGCGAGGCGTGCGGGGGCTGGAACGGCGGCCCGCTCGGGGAGGCCGCCTGAGATGAGCACCCTCGCCCGACCCGAGCACGCCGCGACGCTCAGCGCGAGCGATCTCGCCGAGGTCATGCGGGCGTTCGGGTCGGCGAGCGAACGGCTGTCGGATTCGCACGAGGCCCTCGAGATCGAGACGCGCCGGCTTCGTGAGGAGCTGGCCGAGGCCCGTGGGCAGCTGGCCCGGGCCCGCGAGCTGGCGGCGCTCGGCGAGCTCGCCGCGGGCATCGCCCACGAGATCCGCAACCCGCTCGGGGCGATCCTGCTGCACGCGGAGATGCTCCGGTCGGGGCTCGCGGCGTCCGCCGATCCGCGGCTCGTCGCGTGCGACGCGGTGCGACGCGCGGCCGGACGCATCGAGACGATCGTCGCCGACGTCCTGCGGTTCGCGCGGGAAGGCCGGCTCGAGCGGCGGCCCGTCGCGGTGCGGGAGATCGTCGACGAGGCGCTGGCCGACCTCGCCGCGACCCTCGGGCACGCGTCGGTCACGGTGAAGGTCGTCGAGCGTGACCGTCGCGAGACCCGCGCCGAGCTCGACCGCGGGCTCTGCGCCCAGGCGGTGGCGAACCTGGTGCGGAACGCGGTCGAGGCCATGTCGTCGACGCCGGCCGCCGAACGGGTCGTGCGGATCGAGCTCGGCCGCGAGCGCCGCGCCGACGCCCGCGGCCGCCGCGCCGACCACGTCACCATCGCCGTCGAGGACCGCGGTCCCGGCGTGCCCGACGCCGAGTTCGTCCGCATCTTCCGGCCCTTCGCGAGCGGGACCGGCCGCGGCACCGGCCTCGGCCTCGCGATCGTCCATCGCATCGTCGACGCCCACGGCGGCCGCGTGACCGTCCGGAACCTCGAGGTCGGGGCCCGGTTCGAAGTCTCGCTGCCGGTGGTCGCCGACGTTCCCGACGACGCCGGTCCCGACGATCCGCTCTCGCTCGCGACCTGGCGCCGCCTCGGCCGCGACGGTCCGCCGCGGCGAGCCGGCTGACGTCCCGTCGTTTCCACCGTATCCCCGTCTCCCGTTCCACCCCATCCCTTCCCGGATCCCACCCTTCGGAGTCCCCATGGCACGAGTGCTGGTCGTCGAGGACAACGAGCTCATGCGCGACGGCGTCGTCGCGGCCCTTTCCGCCCGCGGACACGAGGTCGTCGCCGTCTCGGGCGGCACCGCGGCGATCGAGCGGTTTCTCTCGCGTCTTCCTGACGTCGTGGTCACCGACCTCCAGATGCCCGGGCTGAACGGGCTCGACCTCATGGCCGAGCTCCGCAAGCTCGACGAGCACGTACCGGTCGTGATGATGACCGCGTTCGGCTCGGTCGAGACCGCGGTCGCGGCGCTCCGGCAGGGGGCGTTCGACTACGTCACCAAGCCGTTCACGCCGGATGAGCTCGCGGTCGCGGTCGAGCGGGCGATCGAGCACGCCCGGATCGTGCGCGAGAACCAGGTGCTGAAGGTCGCCGCCGCCGGCCCGCGGGTCGACGCGAGCGGACCGGTCGGGTCGAGTCCGGCCATCGGCGAGCTGCGCGATCGCCTGCCGCGGATCGCCGCGAGCGGCGGGGCGGTGCTCGTCACGGGCGAGCCGGGCAGCGGCAAGCGGGCGGTGGCCCGGGCGATCCACGCGGCCAGCCCGCGGAAGGATGGCCCGTTCCTCGCCGTCGCCTGCGGCGGCGTCGATCCCGCGTCGCTCGATCGCGAGCTCTTCGGCAGCGACCGCGGCGCCGACGGGCCGGTGAAGGGCCGCGTCGAGATCGCCCACGGCGGCACGCTCGTCCTCGACGAGGTCACGGAGCTTCCGAGCGAGCTGCAGGCGAAGATCCTGCGGCTCGTGCAGGAGAAGGCCTTCGAGCGGACGGGCAGCCCGGTCGCCCGGCCCGCCGACGTGCGGGTCGTCGCGACGAGCTCGCGCGATCTTTCCGGGGCCGTCGCCGCGGGTTCCTTCCGCCGCGACCTCGCCATGGCCCTCGACGTCCTGCCGGTCCGCGTGCCGGCCCTCCGCGAGCGTCCGGGCGACATCGCCGAGATCGCCGAGCGGTGCCTGGCCGCGGTCGCCGCCCGCGACGCCCGCACGCCGCCGCGACTCTCGCGGGAGGCGGTCGAGCTGCTCGCCGCCTACCCCTGGCCGGGCAACGTCCGCGAGCTCGAGAACATCTGCGAGCGGGCCGCGGTCCTCGCCCCCGGCGAGACGATCTCGGCCGACCTCGTGCGGCCGTGGCTCCTCGCCCCCGGGGCCACCGCCGCGCCGGGCAGCGTGGCGATCTCGCTCGGGACGACCCCGGCCGCCGGCATCGCCTGCGACGGCCAGATCACGCTCGAGTCGATCGAGAAGGACGTGATCCTCGCGACCCTCGAGCGGCACCGCGGCCATCGGCAGCGGAGCGCCGCCGCCCTCGGGATCGGGGTCCGGACCCTCGGCCTCAAGCTCAAGAAGTGGAAGGACGAGGCGAGCATCCCGGCCCACCTCTGACCGTCCGCGGCAGGTCCTGCGCGGCGGGACCGGCCGGACGGCAAGAACTGCAGCCCCGGCGGCCGGCCGACCGATGACGACGGGTCGGAGGTCGCCCCATGGCCAGCGTGAACGGCATCGGATCGATCGGCGGAGTCGGCGTGCCCGTGCGGGCGCCGGTCGTCGCGCCGGCATCGGTCGCGGGAGGGCTCTCGTTCAAGGACGAGCTGCTCGCCCGCATCGCCGAGGTCGAGCGGCTGCAGAAGGCGAGCTCGCGGGCGACCGACGACCTTCGCGCCGGCCGTTCCGCCGACTCGGCCGCGGCGATCGAGGCGAAGGCCCGCGCTGACGAGGCGTTCCGCGTGCTGTCGGCGGTGCGTGACCAGGTGCTCGTGGCGATCGAGGAGGTCAAGCGATCGGTGCCTTGAGCGCCGCGGCTGACGGAGAACGATGACGCCCTTCCTCGAACGAATCCGTGAGACCGTCGATCCGCTCGTGGATCGCCTGCGCGAGTCGCCGCGGGCGATGCTCGCGACGCTCGTCGCCGCGATCGTCCTCGGGCTGCTCGTCGGCCGCTGGACCTCCCCGCGACCGGTGCGAGAGATCGGGCCCGTCGCCGACGCCGCCGCGGTTCCCGCGCCGAAGGCCACCGACTTCGAGAGCCTCGTCGCCGCCGACAGCCCGTTCGAGACGTCGCGCCAGGGCGAGCAGAAGCGGCTCGTCGCCCTGCAGAACACGCTCGGGGCCGCGATCACCGAGTTCGACGGGGTCGGGAAGGCCTCGGTCTTCATCGCCCCGCGGAGCCCGACCGCGGGCCTCGGCGCCTCGGCGTCGTCGCGGACCGCGAGCGTGCATCTCACGATGGAACCGGGGCGACGCCTCGACGACGGGCAGGTCGAGGCGATCGCGAAGCTCGTGGCCGGCGCCGAGACCGGCCTGCGGCCCGAGTCGGTCGCGATCGTCGACGGTTCCGGGCCGCGGGCGTCGTCGCCGGTCGCGTCGGATGCTGCCGCGGTCGAGCGGATGGTCGATGCGAGACTCGCGTCGCTCCTGCCCGAGGGCACGCGGCCCGAGGTCGCGGTCTCGGTGCGGCCGGCGGACGACGGTCCGGCGTCGCTCGATGTCGCCGTCGCGATCCCGCATGCCTACTTCGTCGCGGCGCATGCGCTGGCCGGCGACGATCCGGGCGAGCTCGACGCGTTCCGCGCGTCCGAGGCCGAGCGGCTGGCCGACGCGACCCGGCGGTCGCTCGAGGCGTCGCTCGATCCCGCGTCGATGCGGATCGCCTCGTGCCGCGTCGACTGGACCTTCGTCTCGCCCGGTCCGCTGCCCGCGGAAGCCTTCCCATGGACGCGGACCGCGATCCTCGCCTCGCTCGGCCTCGTCGCGTCCGCGGCGATCCTCGTTCCGCTGGTCCGGGCCCGGCGCCGGCCGCCATCGGCGGCGATCGAGCCGCGGACCGTGCTCGAGCCGAAGCTGGCCGACGTCGAGCTCGAGGAGGTCCTGCGGCGCGATCCGACCCGGGCGGCCGAGGCGATCGAGCGTTGGGTGCGGGGCGGTGCGGCGTGAGCGGTGGTTCCGCCGATCGCGCCGAGGCCGCGGCCCGCTGGCTGCTGTCGCTTCCGCCGGAGGTCTCGGCGACGGTCGTCGAGCGGCTTTCTCGCGAGACCTTGCAGGGAATCCGCGAGGCGCTCTGCCGGCTCGGTGAAACGGCCCCGGTCGCGGAGGAATCGGCATCCCACGCCGTCGACCTGGAGCGACTCGACGGCGAACCGCCTTTCCTGCTGGCCGCGATCCTCGCCGCGACGCCCGCGGCCGGACGCGACGCGATTCGCGCCGCGATCGCCGAGCGCCGTGGCGACGACGTGCTGGCGGTCATCGACGGGTACGGGACGGTCGTGCCGATGCCGCATGCGGCCGCGATCGTGAGGTCGCACGTCGAGGGCCGAACATGAGGCTGATCAAGCGCGAGGACGCCGCCGCCGTCGCGTGGATCGGCCAGGACCTGCACGCCGAGGCCGCCGACTCGGCCGAGCGCACCGTCGCCGAGGCCGAGCGGCGGGCCAACGACCTGGTCTCGCTCGCGCGGCGCGAGGCCGACCGGCTTCGGGCCGAGGCCCGCGAGCGGGGTTTCGCCGAGGGACGTGAGGAGGGTCTCGCCGACGGCATCGCCCGCGGCGAGCGGATCGGTCTCGAGCGTGCGATCGCCGATCACGCCGAGCTCGCGGAACGCTGGAGCGAGGCGCTTGCGGCGTTCGGGCGCGAGCGGGGGACGCTGCTCGCGGCCGGCCGCGACGGCCTGCTGCGGCTCGCCCTCGCGATCGCCGGGCGCATCGCCCGACGCAGCCTCGCCGCCGACCGCGACGCGGTCGCCGCCGAGCTCGAATCCGCCCTCGAGACCCTCGGCCGCTGCGACCTCGCGACCGTCGAGGTCCCGATCGGCGAGAGGATGCGACTCGAGCGGGCGCTTCCTCCGCTTGCCGCCGCCCTCGCCGCGACGGGTGGGCTCGCCATCGTCGAGCGCGACGACCTCGCCCCGGGCGGCGTGATCGTCCGCACCGCCGACGGTCGCGTCGACGCGTCGCTCGAGACGCGCATCGCCCGCGTCGCCGACGCGATCCTCGCGGGCGCCGTCGAGTCGCGCCCGGCCGACGGGAGCGATCCGTGAGCTTCATGGACGCCGCGATCGCGACCGTCGCGAGCCTCGACCCGCGCGCGGTCGAGGGCACCGTCGTCGCGGTCCGCGGGCTCACCCTCAGCGTGAGCCGGCTGCGGCTGCCCGTCGGCAGCCTCGTCGCGATCGACGCGGTCGCGGGGGGGACGCCGCTCCGCGGCGAGATCATCGGTTTCGACGGCGACCGCAGCCTGGTCATGCTGCTCGGGAACGCGGCGGGCGTGGCGCCCGGCGCGATCGTCCGCGGCGAACGCATCGGCGCGACCGTCGCGATCGGCGACTCGTGGCTCGGCCGCGTCGTCGACGCCCTCGGCCGCCCGATCGACGGCGGGCCGCCGCTCGAGGGCCTCGAGCCTCGCCCGCTCGAGCCGCCGCTCCTGAACCCGCTCGACCGCGACCTCATCCGCGTCCCGCTTGCGACCGGCGTGCGGGCCCTCGACGGCCTGCTGACCGTCGGTCGCGGCCAGCGGATGGGCATCGTCGCCGGCCCCGGCGTCGGGAAGAGCACGCTGCTCGGCTCGATCGCCCGCGGCACGTCGGCGCAGGTCTCGGTCATCGGCCTCGTCGGCGAGCGCGGCCGCGAGGTGCGCGAGTTCCTGGACGCGACGCTCGGCCCCGACGGGCTCGCCCGCGCCACCGTCATCGTCGCGACCGGCGACGAGAGCCCGCTCATGCGGGTGAAGGCGGCGCTCGCGGCGGTCGCCGCGGCCGAGGCGTTCCGGGCGAAGGGCCTCGATGTCCTGCTCATGATCGACTCGATCACGCGGTACGCCCAGGCCCTGCGTCAGGTGGCGCTCGCGGCCGGCGAGCAGCCGGCGACCCGCGGCTACCCGCCGTCGGTCTTCGCGGCCCTGCCGAGGCTGCTCGAGCGGGCGGGGCCGATCTCGGGCGGCGGCTCGATCACCGGCTTCTACACCGTGCTCGTCGACGGCGACGACCTCTCGGAACCGGTGACCGACGCGGCCCGCAGCATCCTTGACGGGCAGGTGACGCTGTCGCGGAAGCTCGCCGCCCGCGGCCATCATCCGGCGATCGATCCGCTCGAGAGCGTCTCCCGCGTCGCCGACGCGGTGGTGCCGCCGGAACTCGCCGCCCGCCGTCGCGAGATCCTGCGGCTCGCCGCGATCCACCGCGAGCACGAGGAACTCCTGTCGATCGGCGCCTACGTCCGAGGGGCGAATCCCGAACTCGACCTCGCCATCGCGATGCAGTCCCGCATCGAGGCGTTCCTGCGGCAGGAGCGCGACGACACGAGCGGCTGGGAAGCGACCGTCGCCGCCGTCACGACTCTTTCCGACGAGATCGCCGAGGCCCGCGCGATCCTCGCCTCGCACCCGGCCGGAGCTGCCGCATGAAGGCCTTCCGCTTCACCCTCGCCAAGATCCTCGAGCTGCGCGGCCGCGAGGAGGAATCGATCCGCGCCGACCTCGCCGCCCGCACCGCCCTCTCCGACGAGGCCCGCCGACGCGTCGAGGCGCGGCGGGTGCGGCTCGGCGTGCTGCTCGACGCGGCGCGTGGCGCTCGCGGGACCGGACACCGAATCGACCCCGCCGAGCTCGCCGCCGCCGACGCCGCGGTGGCGAAGGCCCGCGTGGTCCTCGCGGAAGGGGAGCGGGAACTCGCGGTCGCCGAGGGCGAACGCGAATCGTGCCGGCTCGCCCTCGTCGAGGCG
>JBEIUL010000322.1:0-3621 GCA_040374395.1 Phycisphaeraceae bacterium | reverse complement strand
CGCCTGCTCGCCCGCGGCCCGCGCTTCCGGTTGCCCGCCGAACTCATCCGGGACGTCGCACTGAAGACGAGCGGCCTCCTCGTCGCCGACCTCGGCGGCCCGAGCGTGAACCCGTACACGCCGGGCGACCTCTGGCGCGAGATCAGCCACTATGGGTCGAGCTCCGCGACCGCACAGACCTTCCACCAGGACCACCGCGCGAGGCTCGCCCGCCGCAGCCTCTACACCTACTGGAAGCGGACGATGCCGCCGCCGAACATGGCCGCCTTCGACGCCCCGAACCGCGAGACCTGCACCGTCGACCGGGCCGGCACCAACACGCCGCTGCAGGCGCTCGTGCTGCTGAACGACGTGCAGTTCACCGAGGCGGCGCGGGCCTTCGCCGAGCGCATCGTGCGGCGCGGCGGCGACGACGCGTCGCGGCTCGCGTGGGCGTTCGCCGAGGCGACCTCGCGCGAGCCCGATGACCGCGAGCGGGCGGTGCTCGACCGGTCGCTCGCCCGCGTCCGGGCCGCGTACGGGGCCGATCCCGAAGCCGCGGGACGTTTTCTCGCCGCGGCCGGCGAGTCGCCGCGCGACGCGTCGATCCCGCCCGTCGAGCACGCGGCCTGGAGCCAGGTCGCGGCGGCGCTGCTCAACCTGAGCGAGACCGTCACCCGCAACTAGCGAGTCCCATGCAGCCGATCGACGACCATCTCGCGTTCCTCACCCGCCGCGCCTTCCTCGGCGGCGGCATGCGCGGCGTCGGCCGCATCGCCCTCGGGTCGCTCGTGCTGTCGGCGCTCGGCCGAACCGCGGGCGCCGCGACCGGCCAGCCGCACTTCGCGCCGCGGGCCAAGCGAGTCCTGTGCCTCTTCCAGTCCGAAGGCCTCTCGCACATCGATCTCTTCGACCCGAAGCCCGCGATGTGGGAGTTCGCCGGGAAGGAATTGCCCGCCTCGGTCCGCGGCACCCAGCGCGTGACCGGCATGACGAGCGGTCAGTCGAGTTTCCCGGTCGTGCCGCCGATCGCCGGCGGCCGGAACTGCGGCCGCGGCGGGCTCTGGATCAGCTACCTGCTGCCGAACCTGCAGCAGGTCGCCGACGAGCTGTGCGTCATCCGCACCCTGAACACCGAGGCGATCAACCACGATCCCGCGATCACCTGGATGAACACCGGCAACCAGCTGCCCGGCTACGCGAGCATGGGCTCGTGGGTCAGTTACGGCCTCGGCAGCGAGAACGAGAACCTGCCCGCGTTCATCACCATGGTCTCGCAGGGTTCGGGGAAGAACCCGGGGCAACCGATCTTCTCGCGACTGTGGGGGAGCGGCTTCCTGCCCTCGTCGCACCAGGGCGTCGGGCTGCGGGGCGGGGCCGATCCGGTGCTGTACCTGGCGAACCCCGACGGCGTCGACCGCCCGATGCGGCGGGGCATGCTCGACGATCTCGCGGAACTCAACGCGATGCGGGCCGAGGCCGTCGGCGACCCCGAGACGATCGCCCGGATCGCCGCGTACGAGATGGCCTTCCGCATGCAGGCGTCGGTGCCCGAGCTCGTCGACACCTCGGACGAGGACGCGGCGACGCTCGAGCTGTACGGCCCCGACGTGCGGAAGCCCGGCAGCTACGCCGCGAATTGCCTGCTCGGACGCCGGCTGCTCGAGCGGGGCGTGCGCTTCGTGCAACTCTTCCATCGCGGGTGGGACCAGCACATCGCCCTCGAGCGGCAGCTCCCGAACCAGTGCCGCGACGTCGATCGCCCGACCGCCGCGGTCATCGCCGACCTCAGGCGGCGGGGGATGCTCGACGACACGCTCGTCGTCTTCGCGACCGAGTTCGGCCGCACCGCGTACAGCCAGGGCGGCTTCGGCGACCCGAGCTCGGGCCGCGACCACCACGGCCGCTGCTTCACGGTCTGGCTCGCGGGGGCCGGGGTCAAGGGCGGCACGGCCTACGGGACGACCGACGATTTCGCCTACAACATCGTCGAGAACCCGGTCGGCGTGCGCGACTTCCACGCGACGATCCTGCACTGCCTCGGGATCGACCACGAACGGTTGACCTATCCGTTCCGTGGGCTCGATGCGAAACTCACCGGCGTCGAGCCGGCGAGGGTCGTGCGGGAGATCCTGGCGTGAGGCGGGGGAGGCTCGGGACGATCATGGCGATGGCCCTCGCCGGCCTCGCGGCCGTGCTTCCCGTCGCCTGCCGCACGCCGCCCGCCGCCGATCCGCCGCCGACCGCCTTGGCCACGCTCGACGGGGCGAACGTCGAGCCGTTCGCGGGCCGCGCCGGCTCGCTCGTCCTGCTCGTCTTCCTCGTCGACGGCTGCCCGATCGCGAATGCGCTCTCGCCCGAGATCGTCCGCATCGGCGACGAGGCCCGCATTCGCGGGGCCGCGGTCTGGCTGGTCTACCCCGATCCGCACGTCGACGCGGCGGCGATCGAGCGTCGCCACCGCGAGTACGCGATCGACCTGCCGACGCTGCTCGATCCGACACACGCGACGGTCCGGGCGACCGGGGCGACGATCTCGCCCGAGGCGGCGCTCGTACGGCTCGATGGTTCGGGTGGCTTCGAGCTGCTCTACCGGGGCCGGATCAACGACCTCTTCGAGGGCCCCGGCCGCCGCCGGCCGTCAGCCCGAACCCACGACCTGCGCGACGCCCTCGACGCCGCGTTCTCGGGCCGTCGGCCCGACCCCGACCGGACGACGGCGGTGGGCTGCATCCTCGAGCCGCCGGCATGAGCGGGGAGGAGACTTTCTCGCAAGCGGCCTGCGGGCGGACGGAGGCGTTGGCCGTGGCCTGTGGCGGGAACCCGCTATCTTCCCCGCTCCCATGAATCGCATCACGACCCTTTTCCTCGCCGTTGCCCTCCTCGTCACCCTGCCCGCCTGCAAGACGGTCGAGCCGACCGCCGGCATCGCGAAAGGCCAGGCCCGTGCGGAACTGATGGAAGGCAATGGACGCTTCCGCAACGGCGACCTCCAGTCGCACCGCTGGAGCGATGAACGCGTCGTCAAGACCGGCACCTTCGGCCAGTCGCCGTCGGTCGGGGTGTTGAGCTGCGCCGACTCGCGGGTTCCCGTCGAGCTCGTCTTCGACCAGGGCGTCGGTGACCTCTTCGTGGTGCGGGTCGCGGGCAACTCCGAGAGCGACACCGCCGCGGGCACCTTCGAGTACGGCGTGAGCGCCCTCGGGGTGCACACCATCCTCGTGCTCGGCCACACCAAGTGCGGCGCGGTCGAGGCGGCGTTCAAGGACATGAACCTGCCGGGCAACATGGGTTCGTTCACCCAGGTCATCCGGCCCGCCCTCGACAAGGCGAGCCCCGACAACCTTGACGCCGCGGTCGAGGCGAACGTCCGCTGGCAGCAGAAGCAGCTGCTCGCCCGCAGCGAGATCCTGCGGCAGGCCGTCGCCGACGGGAAGCTCGACATGCTGATGGGCGTCTACGACGTCGAGACCGGCCAGGTCCGGTTCATCGATTGACGTCATGCGTCTCCTCGCCGCGATCCTGCTGGTCGCCCTCGCGGGATGCGGCAAGCCGTTCACCGTCGAGAGCGATCCGCCCGGGGCCGAGGTCGCGATCTACTTCGAGAACGAGTTGACCCGCGACCTGCGTCGGGTCTGGTGG
>JBEIUL010000359.1:0-3132 GCA_040374395.1 Phycisphaeraceae bacterium | reverse complement strand
TGTACTGCCCGGCTTCCCCCGAGCCGGACCCGCGGAGGGTCCGGTCGGTCACCAGGTTCACGACGAAGGAAGGCTCCCGGATGGCGATTCGAATCAAGGCCCGCGCGGGCGAGTCGGCCGAGCAGATGCTTCGGCGCTTCAAGAAGCTCTGCGAGAAGGAAGGCCTGACGAAGGACGTCAAGCGGAAGCAGTTCTACGAGAAGCCGTCCGAGCGGCGTCGCCGGTCGGTCCGCAAGGGCGGCCCGCGCCCGATGCTCGCCCGCGAGGGCGGTCGTGGCGGCTCCGGTGGCGGTCGCGGCGCGGCCCGCAGCGGCCAGGGCGGCCGGACCGGCGGCGGTCGCAGCGGCGGCGGCGGTCGTAGCGGTGGCGGTCGTTCTTCGGGCGGTTCCCGCTGAATCCGGCCCACGCGCCGGGACCCGTGACCCGTACCCCGTCGAGATCCGATCCCGAGAAGACCCGCGCCTGCGCGATCGATGTCGCGCGGACCATGGAGGACCTCAAGTGCACCGACGTCACGGTGCTTGACGTCCGTGGCCACAGCCAGGTCTGCGACTACATGGTCGTGGCCAGCGGCACGAGCGTCCGGCAGATGCGATCGGTCGCCGAGGATTGCGAGGATCTCGCGAAGACGCAGGGCTTCCCGGTCTACCGGTCGAGCCGCGACGAGGGCACGACGTGGATCGTCGTCGATCTCGTCGAGATCGTCGTCCACCTCTTCGAGCCCGAGCAGCGGCTGTACTACGACCTCGAGCTCCTCTGGGGCGACGCGAAGCGGGTCGACTGGCGGCGGCCGGAAGGCTCTCGGCCGCCGGCATCGCGCTGAGCCGCCCGGGAGAGCCGGCGCTCCTGCATCTTGCCGGGGAGATTCGGCCGATCGAACCGAATAGCCTGTGCGTCGGCCGGGTCGAGCGGACCCGCCCGTCCCGAAACGCATCCTCACGGAGTCGAGCATGTCGATCCGCCGCTTCCTTCCCGTCGAACTCCTCCTCGTGATCCTCACGCTGGTCGCGCCCGTCGTGGCGGCGGCCGACGTGGATCCCGCCTCGGTCCGCTTCTGGCAGGGCTTGATCAGTCCGCCTGCGGATGTCGTGGCCGGACCGGCGGCCGCTCCCGGGGCTCCGAAGCCGAGGCCGATCTTCGTCCGCCTCGAGGTCATGCCCGCGACGACCGAGGTGCCGGTCCGCGTGCTCGTCACGGCGCCCGCCGTCGGCGCGGTGAAGAAGGAAGCCCGCGACGTGCGGGTGAGCGGGCGAACCGTCTCGTTCACCTTCGACGCCCGCGGCGTGGCGGGCCGGTTCCGCGGCGACGTGAACGTCACGGGCACGGGCTACGACGGGACCCTCACGCTCAGTTCGCCCGGTCAGCCCGCGACCGAACTGCCGTTCTCGCTCGTGCCTTCGGTCGATCCGTCGGCGATCGCCGACGCGACCCGATGGAACGGGGGCCTCGACCTCGGCGGGCAGAAACTCCCGATGTCGCTGCTGGTCGCCGAGGGCCCGCAGGGCCCCGTCGGATCGATCGACATCCCGCTGCAGGGACTCGTCGGCTTTCCCGCCCTCGTCGAGCGGGCCGCCGACGGGACGCTCACCGTGACGCTTCCGGTCGGCGTCGACGCGGTGATGACGCTGAAGCCGGCGGCCGACGGTGGCTCGCTCGAGGGTCGGTTCCGGCAGGGGCCGCTCGACGTTCCCTTCTCGATGGTGAAGGCCGAGCTGGCGGCGGCGCCCGAGCTCAAGCGGCCCCAGAATCCGGAGCCGCCGTTTCCCTACGCGACCCGAGAGGTCACGATCCCGCATCGCTTCAACCACTCGCTCGCCGGCACGCTCGTGATTCCCGCGGCCGATCCGGCGTCGCCCGACCGGAAGGTCCCGGCGGTGGTGCTGGTGACCGGGAGCGGCCCGCAGGATCGTGACGAGTCGATCGCCGGGCACAAGCCGTTCGCGGTGATCGCCGACGCCCTCGCGAGGGCCGGCATCGCGAGCCTCCGCTACGACGACCGCGGGGTCGGCGCGTCGACCGGATCGTTCGGCCCCGCGTCGACGTTCGATCTCGCCACCGATGCCGACGAGGTCTCGGAGTGGCTCAAGAAGCAGGCCGGGATCGACCCCGCGCGGGTCGGGATCCTGGGCCACAGCGAGGGTGCGATCATCGCCCCGCTCGTGAACCGGTGGCAGCGGGAGGAGGCGAAGCCCGAGCTTCCGCCGGTCGCCTTCCTGGTGCTGCTCGCGCCGCCGGCGCTGCCGGGAGGCGAGATCCTCAAGCGGCAGATGCGGCAGGTTCTCGAGGCGAGCGCCGTGCCCCCCGACGCGACCGACGAGATTGCGAACGCGCAGGCCTCGCTCATCGACGGCGTGATCCAGAAGGTGCCCGCCGAACAGCTCACCGAGCGGGCCCGGGCGCTGGTGATCGCCCAGGCGAAGGCCGACCGCGCGATGACCGGTCGGGTGCTGCCGCCGAGCGAGGTCGACGGGGCGGCGGCGAACGCCATCGGCGAGCTGCGGTCGCCGTGGATGAAGGTCTTCCTCGAGCATGATCCGCGGAGCGAGCTTCTCAAGGCGAGCGTCCCGGTGATGGCCGTCTGGGGTTCCCTCGACACGCAGGTCGATCCGGCCTTGAACGCGCCAGAGCTCGAGAATGCGGTGCGGGCGGCGGGAGGCACGCCGACGATCGCGGTCCGCCCGGGGCTGAACCACCTCCTGCAGCCGGCGAAGACCGGCTCGCCCGAGGAGTACGCCGAGATCGAGACCACCATCGATCCCGCGACGCTCGCCATGATCGTCGACTGGGTCAAGACGACCGCCGCGGGACCCGCGGCGCCTCCCAAGCCTGCGGCTGCCCCATGAGTTTCGGACTCGGACGCGGACGTACGCTCGAGCCCGGTGCCTACGGCATCGAGGGCCGCTCGCTGCCCGATCCGCGGCTCGGCCGCGTCGATCCGCGGGGGTGGTTCCCGAACCCCGACCGTCGGTTCGAGCTCGAGATCGGCTCGGCGAAGGGCACGTTCCTGCTCCAGCAGGGCGAGCTCGAGCCCGAGGTGAACTTCCTCGGCGTCGAGTACGCGGGCGAGTTCTACCGCTACGCCGCCGACCGCGTGCGGCGGCGGGGCCTCGCGAACGTGCGGCTGCTCTACGC
>JBEIUL010000227.1:0-4711 GCA_040374395.1 Phycisphaeraceae bacterium | reverse complement strand
GTAGTTCGGGCCCGGCCCGAGCTTGTAGTAGCCGAGGTAGAACCGCTGCTCTTCGGGCAGCGAGGCCTTGGGCCGCACGATCAGGTAGACCCCGCCGTTCGGCTGGGCGCCGAGCAGGTAATCGACGCGGGGCATGCCGCCGTAGGAGTCGAGGTCGAAGAGCCGGAGGGCCTCGTGGACCGACGCGGCCCGCGGGCCGGTCATGCCGCCGTCCGGGGGCAGGAATCCGAAGCCGTTGGCGAGCACCGCCATCTCGATCTGCAGCTTCGTGCCGTCGGTATAGGCGCAGCACTGGGTCGGCGAGAGCCGCCGCCTCGCGGCCTCGGCGACGATGCTCGTCGGCGTGGCGCGGCGATCGAGGAAGCCCTTGATGTTTCCGGCCTGGACCGTCTCGAGGCCGAGGAGGTCGGCCTCGGCGATCATCGTGGCGAGCACGCCGTGCTGGTCGCCGGCGTCGGAGGTGACCGTGAGGCCGCGCGACCGGGCCTCGAGGTGCAGGAGTTGCCCGAGCGCGAGGTCGACCTCGGCGTTCATGAGCACCACGTGCGCGTTCGTCTCGAACGCCCGCAGGCAGTAGGTCGCCGCGGCCCCGATGCTGTTGGTCGCCTCGACGAGCACGTCGACCGGACGCTCGTCGAGCATGCGCAGGGCGTCGGCCGATGCGGTGCAGCCGGCGAGCGCCGCCGTCGATTCGGCGGCCGGGAGGTCGCGGTCGGCGGCCCACTCGAGCCGCATGCCCGGCGTGGCGGTCACCTGGAAGGCCACGCCCCGGCCCATGCTGCCGCAGCCGACGAGACCGACGCGGATGGGAGAGCGCTCGTTCATTGGTTCGGGCGGATCGGGACGCATGTCCCCGCCCCGGTCGAGGCGGCGCCGGCATCGATCGCGAGAAGCGTGCGCACGATCAGGTCGGCGTCAAGCGTTCCCGAGCGTCCCTCGCGAAGTTCGAGTTCCCGGTACCGGCCGATGCCCAGCGCGGCGGCCAGCGGCCGCTGCGGGGGAGTCCGCTGGGAGGTCCAGCAGAGCATGAGGACGACCGCCTCCGGCCGCATCCACGCGAGGTTCGCGAACTCGGCCCCGCGAAGTCCGATCACCCCTCGCGCCCTCGCGAAGTGGCGGGCCTGGCAGGCGAGCTCGTGGGCGCCCGGTTCATAGATGGCGGCCGGGATGCCTCGGGCCGAGAGCGCCTCAAGACACGGTTCGAGGCCCGAGAGTTCGCGACGACCCGTTCCGTACCCCTTCGCGTCGGCGCCGCCGCCGGGGGCGTAGTAGTCGGGTTCGGGCGAGCGTCGCAGCAGGAGGTAGCCGTCCGACGGCGTGGCCTCGCGGCAGCAGCCGATTCCGGAAGCCTCGGCGACGACGAAGGCGGCGGTGGCGCGGATCGATTCGGCGAATGCGGCGTCGGCGACCCCGACGGTCTCGAGGCGCTGATCCCAACGGGGCAGGCGAAGGCAGCCGTCGACGAGCGGGGCGATCCATCGGGTGCGATCGGCCTCGACACCGGCCGGCTCGGCTGGCGGCGCCGGCGCGGCCGCGAGGTCGAGGCCGAGTCCGCGAAAGAGCGGAGGCAGGACCCGATCCATGACCGGACCGCACGACTCGAGCTCGAGCCGGGCGCCGCGAAGCCGTTCGGGGTTCCGCCGATGGAAGTCGAGCAGCGGGAACGCCACCCCGAAGAGGAAGTGCCAGAAGTGCTCGATCGATCCCGGTTTCGACCGGTCGAGCCGCACTCGGATCGTTGGGGTGCTGTCCACGGAAAGGCCGGCGTCCGGTCGAGGTCGGGCGGGATCGCGATGGTCGGGGGCGACGCCCGTCCGATCCGCGGTCCAGTGCACATCGACGATAGGCCACTTCGCACTTTCCCCGGAGCGTCGACTTTTTCCCGGCGCTGGACGTGGAAACGACCCGCGGGACATCGGCGGCAATCCGCGGATCCGCCGATTCCGCAGGTACCGTCAACCCTCGTGACCGGATCCATCGGGACATTCGTGCTGGCGGGGATCGACGCGGTTCCGTGCGAGGTCGAGGCCGATCTCTCGCACCGGAACGTGCCGTGCACGTCGATCGTGGGGCTGCCGGACGCGGCGGTCCGCGAATCGAGCGAGCGGGTGCGGACGGCGATCCTCAACTCGGGGTTCGAGTACCCGTTCGGGCGGGTGGTGGTCAACCTCGCGCCGGCCGACCTGCGGAAGGAGGGGCCGGTCTACGACCTCCCGATCGCGGTGGCGACGCTGGTCGTCGGCGGGACGATCGACGTCGAGGCCCGCGAGTCGCTCGATCCCGGGCGGTTTCTCTTCGCGGGCGAGCTCGCGCTCGACGGGCGCTTGCGTCCGGTGCGAGGTGTGACCAGCCTCGCGCTGCTGGCCCGGCGTCGGGGGATGACGGGCGTGATAGTCCCGAGCGAGAACGCCCGCGAGGCGGCGGCGGTCGACGGCGTATCGGCGTTCGGGGCGGAGACGCTCGCCGACGTCGTCGGGTTCCTCAACGGGCACGGCACCGTCGAGGCGAGCCCGGCGGTCGACGTCGACGGGATGCTCGCGGCCGCGACGGCCGAGCTGGATTTCGGCGACATCCGCGGGCAGGAGGGGGCGAAACGAGCCGCGACGATCGCGGCGGCGGGCGGGCACAACCTGCTGCTCGTCGGACCGGCGGGCAGCGGGAAGACGATGATGGCGCGAGCCCTTCCGGGGATCCTGCCGCCGCTGACGCGTGAGGAGGCCCTCGAAGTCACGCGGATCCACTCGGCGGTCGGGGCGGTGCCGCGGGGGGCGCCGCTCGTCGTCCACCGGCCCTTCCGCTCGCCGCACCACACGTCGTCGACGTCGGCGATCGTCGGCGGCGGGGCGGTGCCGAGGCCGGGAGAGGTGAGTCTCGCGCACCACGGCGTCCTCTTCCTCGACGAGCTGCCCGAGTTCGCGCGGCCCGCGCTCGAGGCGCTGCGCGAGCCGCTCGAGGACGGCTTCGTGACCGTGAGCCGCGTCCACGGCACGACCCGGTTTCCCGCACGGCCGCTGCTCGTCGCCGCGATGAACCCGACGGCGCGGGGCGACCAGGCGGGCGGCGAGCAGGGGGTTCGCGACCGGCGTCACTACCTCGCGAAGGTATCCGGGCCGCTGCTCGACCGGATCGACCTGCACGTCGAGGTCGGCGCGGTGCCGTTCGGCGAGCTCGCGGGTCGCGAGCGGGGGACGGATACCGCGACGCTCGCGGCGCGGGTGTCGGGCGCGAGGAGGATCGGAGCCTCACGGCAGGGCGGGCGGGTGAACGCGGCGCTTCGGGGCAAGGACCTCGATCGCTTCGCGGCGATGGAGACCACCGCCCGCGAATTGCTCGAACGGGCGCTCGAGCAGCTCGGGCTGAGCGCGCGGGCCTACGACAAGATCCGCCGGGTCGCGCGGACCGTCGCCGATCTCGAGACGTTCGCGACCGGAAAGGAGGTGGTCACGCTCGAGGCGAGGCACGTCGCCGAGGCGATCCAGTACCGGCAGCTCGATCGGGAGCGGTGATGAGCGACGGCGAGGCAGCGAGGTGGACCTCCGAACGCGACGGGCCCGGAACGACGAGGCCATGCTTCGTCGTCGATGTGGGAGCGTCGGCCTGTGACCGACGCGTGACTCGAGACGCGTCTATCGCACGCCCAACCCGCGGACGGCTTCGGCGTTCATCGAGGGCGGTCGCGGACCACCCACCCCAGTGACCGGCACGGCGTTCATCGCGCACCACTGGGGGCGTCGGTCGGCGACCGACGCGGAACGAGCGAGGCGTTCATCGCGGACCCCACCCGCGTGCGGCTTCGGCGTGCACCCTGGCCGGCCGCGGGCCGGCCCTCCAAGCGCCGGCTCGCTCCCCGCCCTCCTCAATCGAGCCCCGGCGCGAATCCTCTCCGCATCGTGTTCTCGGTGATCGAGCGCGGCTCGACGAAGTGGTACAGGTAGTCGTCTCCACCTGCCTTCGTGCCCGTGCCCGACATGCCGAAGCCGCCGAAGGGCTGGCGTCCGACGAGCGCGCCGGTGATCCCGCGGTTGAGGTACAGGTTCCCGACGCGGAACTCGCGGCGGGCGCGATCGAGATGCGCCGGCTTGCGGCTATAGACGCCGCCGGTGAGCTTGTACTCGGTCGAGTTCGCGACGGCGAGCGCCTCGTCGAAGTCCTTCACGCGGATGACCGCGAGCACCGGGCCGAAGATCTCTTCCTGCGCGAGCCGATGGTCGGCGCGGATCCCGCTGATCACCGTCGGTCCGACGTAGGGCTTGCCGACCTTCGCGCCAAGCCCGGCGGGCACCGGCAGCTCGACCTCGACGCGGCCCTCGCGCCGTCCGATCTCGACGTACTCGCGGATCCGCCGTGCCGCGGCGTCGTCGATGACCGGTCCGATGTCGGTGCCGGGCTCCATGGGATCGCCGACCACGAGGGCCCGCGTCGCGCCGACGAGCCGCTCGAGGAAGAGATCGTGGCAGTCGTCGAGGACGATCACCCGGCTGCACGCCGAGCACTTCTGGCCGCAGAAGCCGAAGGCGCTCTGCCGCACGCCGAGCACGGCCTCGTCGAGGTCGGCGCTCGCGTCGACGATCACCGCGTTCTTGCCGCCCATCTCGCAGATCACCTTCTTGAGGAACGGCTGGCCGGGGACGGTCTTGCCGCACGCCTCGACGATGTCGAGGCCGACCGCCTTCGAGCCGGTGAAGGCCACCAGGGCGACCCGCCGGTCGCG
>JBEIUL010000417.1:0-2648 GCA_040374395.1 Phycisphaeraceae bacterium | reverse complement strand
GTGGAAAAGGTGGCCGCAGCCGAGGCCCTCAAGGGCCCCGCCCCCCCGCAGCGTGTGGTCGAGCCGCCAGATCCATCCCCGAGCCCCTTCGAGCCGCGGTATGTTTCGCTGGGCGAAGAGATCCTGTCGCCGGGACCGCCGCGGGCCGGGCCGGGCTCGGCTCGCGCGGGGCGTCGGCGCGGGGCAGCGCGAGGTCGCGCAGGAGATCGTCGAAGTCGAAGCGTGCCACTCGTTCCCTCCGGTGCCGCGGGGCCCGATCACCACTTCCGGACGATCGGGACCGTGACCGGACGGGTGCGTCCGGTCGCGGCGTCGGTCGCGACGAGCGTCACGCCGTCGGCGGCGATCGACTCGATCCTGAACTGCCCCTCGACGCCCTCGACCTCGAAGGTGTCGCCGGGTCGCATCATGTGGCCGTTGACGTTCGCGACGCCGCCGCCCGCGCCGACCATCGCCGACAGGATGCGGACGGTCGCGGCCGAGGCGTCGACCGCCTCGTCCCAGCGGCGGGCCTCGAGCTCGGCGGAATCGGGCGACGCGTTCCCGGCGGCGGCGGACTCGGCCGCGGTGCCCCAGGTGCGGAACGGGTCGCGGCCGGTCGTCGGCGCCGGCGGGTTCACGGCCGGACGCTCGTCGAGATCGAGCAGCACGCTCGCGTCGGTGGTGCGGGCGACGGCCCGGCTCTCCTCGATCGCGGCGCGGATCTCGCGCTCGGCATCACCGCCCGCGACGGGGCCGGAGGCCTGGGCGCGGTCGATCGCCCGCATCGACCAGAGGCTGCCCGCGGCGACCGCCACGAAGGCCCCCATGAAGAGCGTGCGTGCCGAGAGCCGGCGCCGGACGGCGCCGCCACCCGACAGGCCGGCGTCGGCGCCGGCGGAGAAGGCGTCACCCTCGGTCTCGTCGAAACCCGGCTCGATCCCACGTGATTCACTTGGCGTTGCGGACATCGTTC
The DNA here is from genome assembly GCA_040374395.1 of Phycisphaeraceae bacterium. Classification (GTDB taxonomy): domain Bacteria; phylum Planctomycetota; class Phycisphaerae; order Phycisphaerales; family SM1A02; genus JBEIUL01. Next base: position 1,693 of record JBEIUL010000417.1, on the reverse strand, counting down.
CTCCCTCCCTTGGTCTCGTACCGCGGCGCGTCGCCGGGGTCGAAGTAGATGCTGAGCGTGAACTCGGCCTTGAGCGGGCCGGTGGCCGCCTCGTCCTTCCGCTTCGACGGGTCGAAGTCGGTCCGGACGAGGTTCATGCGATGGATGCGGGTGATCCGCGGCAGCGACTCGAGATCGACGAGGAAGCGGTGGAAGCCCTCGAACGAGCCCGAAACCACGGTGCGGAGCGGCAGTTCCATGTACTCGGCGGCGGGGATCGCACGCTCGCCCTTGACGCTCGCCACGGCGAGCTGGTGCGACCTCGCGAGTTCGGTGATCTGCTCGAGGATGCCGTCGACGCCCTCCTCGCCGGGCAGCCGCTCGTCGAGGCGGCGCAGGGCCTCCTCCCAGCGGACGATCTCCTCGTCGATGTTCGCGATCCGCGCCGTCACGGTGCGGAGCGACGCGAGCTGCGACTCCTTCGCGGCGATCTCGCCGCGGGCGGTCGCGATCTGGGCGTTCCGCGGGGCGAACACGAAGAGGTAGCCGGCGATGGGGACCGCCGCGAGCACGCCCAGGAAAAGCAGCTCGCGGGCTCCGATGCGGAAGGTGCTCATTCGGTGCCTCCGTGCGTGGCGCCGGCGGGCTCGATCGCCCCGGCGCGGGTGTCGGACGGGATCCGCATCGGGTCGTGCGCGGGGGCGGGGATCGCCCCGGTGTCGAGGGTGCGGAGGTTCGCGTCGGGCTCGATCCGCATCGAGATGCGGAACTGCCGCATGGTGCGGCCCTCGATCTCCTTCGACTCGGTCGCGTCGAGCCGGACGCCCTTGAGGATCGGGATCCCGCCGAGGGCGTTCAGGAATCGGCTCACGTCGAGGTCATCGGGGGCGAGGCCCACGAGCGAGATCGCGATGAGCCAGCGGCTCGGCTCCATCTTGGGCTTCTCCGCCGCGGCCTCGGCCTTGCCGCGGCCCGCGACCTTCGCGGCGGCGGGGCCGGTGCGCTTGGGGGCGGTCTCGGCGGCGGGCGCCGGCCGGGGGATCTTGATCTCCTCGCTTCGCAGGTCGAGCTCGACGAGGCTGAGCCGCTCGGGCATCGCCCCGGTGACGAGCGAGAGCAGGATCGAGCGCGGCACCGGCTCGATGAGCGTGGTCGCGAGCTCGGCCTTGTCGACCATCTCGCCGCGGCGCTTCTCGAGCTCGCGCATCTTGCGGATGTCGACGGTGGCCTTCTCCATGTGCGAGTTCACGCGGAGCTGCGCGGTGCGGACCTGCGTCCACTGCCGGTTCGTCACGAGGAACGCCGCGAAGACCGCGACCATCACCGTGGCGAAGAGGGCCAGGCTGAGCAGGTTCGTGCGTCGCTCGGCGGCGGCCGTCACGTAGTCCTCGGGCAGGAAGCTGGGGTCGTTCCGCATGGGTGCTCCGGGGTCGTTCAGAGGTCGGTGGGCGCGGCGAGGAGGCCGCACGCGACGGCCCATCCGGGGTGCGGGGCCTCGGGCTCGGGCAGGCCGGCGGGACGCTCGGCGCCGAGCATGCGGGCGAGCGGGTCGCCCGCCTTCGCGTGGACGTGGAGGGCCGCGGCGAGGTGCCGGCACAGCCCGACCTGGCGGGCCTCGCCGCCGAGGAAGATCGCGCGGTCGATGGCGCGGCCCGGGAAGAGGGCCGAGTGGTAGCGGAGGCACGCCGAGAGCTCGTCGGAGAGGCTCTCGAGC
>JBEIUL010000102.1:0-7371 GCA_040374395.1 Phycisphaeraceae bacterium | reverse complement strand
CCGGGCACTTCTCGAGCATGAGGATCTTCGGCCGCTGTCCCGGCCGATCGACCGAGCCGCGATCGACGGTCATCACGTAGCGGCTGTCGTCGACGATGAGGTCGGGATTGGTTCCGTCCCACTTGAGCGACACGGGATCCTGACGCACCGAGCGGACCCGGAAGTAGACGGTGAAGACGTCGCTTCGGGTCGTGACCAGGTTCGAGATGCCCGAGAAGAGCAGGTTCCGCTTCTCGGCGTCGCCGCCGACGCGGTCGGGCCGCACGGGCTGGCTGTTCGTCGAACCGCGGTCGAGATCGGTCGAGAAGCGCGGGACGACACCGTTGGCGTAGGCGTCGCCGCTGTTCGCCGGATCGCTCACGCTGTCGCGGTAGGGATCGAGGCCGAGGTACTGGATGCTGAACGACTGCTGCTGGCTCCAGTAGTCGTTGGCGTTCAGAGGCGCGGTGCGCTGCAGGAGCATCAATTCGCCGACGCTCTGGATGCCCCGCTCGTTCCGCATGCCCTGGGCGACGAGGTCGTTGCCGTCGAAGACCGGCCCGAGGAAGCCCGCGAGGCCGGAACCGGGCAGGTCATCGGCCCCGATGCCGCGATCGGCGTAGCCGGGCACGACGTTCGGGTTCATCCCGTTTGGCACGATCACGCCCGGCTGGAGCGCGAGGGTCCGGTCCCGGTACCGCAGGATGCTGTCGACCACCCGCACGTAGCTGCTGCCCGGGACGAACGGGATGTCGACCTGGTCCGGGGCCCCTGCCGTCCCGAAGTTCGTCGGATCGCTCACCATGAAATGCATCTGCGGCATCGCCCGCAGGACCTCGGGCAGCGCCGTGTTCAGGTTGATGAGGCCCGGCGTCGACTTGCCCGAGAAGGCGACCGCGTTCCGCGGGCGGAACCGCTCGGCGGCGCTGAGCTCGGCCTGCGAGATCACGTTGTTCGGAACCGAGCCGTCGAGGCCGTCGAGCCGCTGGTTGAGGCCGCGGTCGTCGCAGACCAGCGCGTCGAGCAGCGCCGTGCCTGCCGGCAACGCCGGCACGTACGGGGCGTTCGGCGGCGTGCCGAGCACCGCGGTCGGACCGTCGGTCGCCTGGCGGTCGTTATCGAGGATGCTCTCGTTCTCGATCGCCGGATCGACGTAGGGGATGACCCGCAGCCGGTTGACGAAGATCCCGCGGCCGGCGGGCTGGTCCTCGTCGTCGGCCTCCTGCAGCATGAGCTCGGAGAAGGTCCGCTCGGTCGCGGGCTGGCCGTTCCCGAGGTCGATCACCGGGCCCCAGCAGAAGACGTTCAGCACCTCGCCGGCCTGCACGAAGTCGGCGTCCTTGTGCAGCATCTGCAGCGGCGACCGGAGCGAGAGCCGCTTGAGGGCCTCCCGCCAGTCCTCGGGCTGGAAGCCCTTGTCGCCGACCACGACGTTCGCCGGATAGTTCCCGTTGAGGTCGGGGTACGCGAAGCCGCCGCCGTACGCGTTCTCGCCGGTCTGCACCGGTCCCTCGGGCTGCACGACCTGGTTCGAGAAGAAGACCGGCTTGCCGCGGCGGATCTGCCCGAAGATGTTCGTGTACGTGAACGAGATCCAGAGCTGGTCGGTCGACGGGGCGTCGGGCAGCTGGTTGCCCCGCACCGTGTTGCCGAGCAGGTCGCGTTCGGCACCGCTGATGTGCGAGCGGACGCTGCCGGTCGGGCGTATCGGCTTCGACGCGAACGAGAAGACCCAGCGAGGGTTCTCCTCGTCGGGCGTGATGCGGCCGTCGGTCTCGTCGAGCGAGACCGTCCCGTTGCCGTCGTAGTCCTTCGGCACGTCCCACGACCACATCCGCGACGCACGGGTCCACGAGACGTAGAAGTCGTCGTCGGCGAGCCGGATGCCGTTCATCCAGCTGCGGTTCGGGTCGTCGGGATTGAGCTCGAAGTCCTGCACCGGCGGATAGTGGCGGTCATCGGTGAAGAGACGCGCCACCGACTCGGCGAATCGGAGGCCGTCGGCGGTCGTGTAGTTGTCGAAGCGGTCGACGACGACCGGGACGGGCGCGGGGGCCCCGGGTCCGGGCTGGCCGACCACGTTCCGCACGAGCTCGATCGATTGCCCGTCGTCGTCGTTGAAGGCACTCGTGGGCGAGACCGCGGGGCTCGGGGTGTCCTCCGAGGTCCACGCCGCGCTCGCGTCGAACCGCAACGTCCGTCGCGTCGGGTCGCCGGTGTTGAAGAGGGCCACGTCGTCGATGTCGAGGAAGTCCCGCCACTTCTCCTTGAAGGTGGCCGCGTTCCAGCCGGTCGGGAACGCGTTGAGGTGGTCGGTCGACGGCGCCTTCACCGCGTAGACGATCGCGGTCGTGGGCCCCTGCCGCGTCGCCGGGCCGAGCACCGGACCGATCCCGTAGCTCTCGAACGGCGACGGGTTCGTCGGGTCGGGCTGCGGAGTCGCGTTGAAGTTGTAGACCTTCCCGAAGACCCGCAGGCGGAAGTCGGCGAGGTTGATCGGCGTGTCGTAGGGGTTCGCGATCTGCACCGCGATCACCGGGATCGGCTTGCTGCTCGCGTCGACGAAGTTCTCGCCGCCGTCATCGAAGATGCTCGGGATGTCGAAGTCGCTCGACGGCACCGGCAATCCCGCGGCCTGCAGGGCCTGCTTCAGCGGCTGCGAGATCTTGCTCTTCGGGTAGACCAGCGCGAGGAAGACCTCCATGATGAAGGGCTGCCGCTCCTGGCCGATGTAGACGAGGTCGGGGTCGATCGGGTCGCGCAGGCCGAGCACGGGATGGATCGGCTGGTCGACGACGACGCTGCCGATCGTGACCTCGCCACGATCGCGGGCCTGGTCGATGTTCGCCGTCCACGAGGCGACCATCGAGCGGGTCTTCTGGAACTGCTTCCGCTGTTCCTGGACGCTCGTCTCGTCGCGGCGACCGAGGTAGCTCTGGTACTCGGCGTCCGCCCCGTCGCCCCAGGTGCGGGTGAGCGTCCGCTCGAGGATCCGGTTCAGGTCGATCCGCCACTGACGGCGGTTCTCCTCGATCTGCGACACGTTCGGCGGTGCCTGGCCGAGGCCGGCGTCGTCCATCGCCCGCCGCAGGTCGAGCTTCCGGAGCTGCCGCTCGTACGCCGCAAGGTCGCCCGGGGTCGCGTTCGGGTTCTGGGCCCCGCCGTTCGGGTCGGACGTGACCTGGTTGTCGCGGTTGTAGTCGATGGTCGGGTCGAAGAACGGCGACGGCCAGAGCCACGGCGGCAGCAGGTCGTTCCGGGCCCCCGAGAACATCGTGAGCTTGCGGCGGTTGTCGAGGAGGAGCTGCTGCGCGTCGAGCTGGTCGAGGTACTCGCTGGTCTCGGCGCGGGCCGGCGAGGACCGGAGGAACCAGCGTTCGGCCAGGTTCGATCCCGGCTGCGGCTCCTTCCGGTTGAGGGCCCGCTCGAAACGGGTCATCACGAACGGATGGTTGTTGCCGTGGTACATCCGCAGCTCGAGCTCCTCGGGCGTGCCGAAGGGCGTGAGCCCGAACTGGGGCTCGAGCGGATTGACGAGCGAGCGGAAGTACCCCAGCCGCTCGAGCGGCGAGACGAACTCGCCCCGACGGTCCGCCGGCAGGCTCGTGTCCGACAGGTACGCGTTCACCTGGTCGAAGTTGATCGGGTTCTTCATCCCGATCGACTGGAGGAACGAGAGCCCGTCGCCCGGGTTGTCGAGGTCGCCGAAGTACGCCTGGTTCCAGCCGACGAAGATCGGCGGGTACAGGCCGTTCGCGTTCGCCGGCCAGAGCGTCGGATAGGCGGCGCCCGACGACTGCATCGAGTTCGTCGGCGAGTCGATGAAGCCGACGCCGACGTCCGACACGAGGGCAAGATCGCCCGGCGTCGCGCCCGACGTGTTCGTGCGGTCGAACCGGGTCGCCGCGTTGACGTTCAGCAGGCCCGAGTTGTCGACGATCGAGACGCCGACGAGCGTCCGCACGCCGCGCTCGACGCTGGTCGGCGCGAGGAACCAGAACGCATCGGTGAAGCCGTCGCCGTCGGTATCGGTGAACGTCCGGCCGATCGCGTTGCGGGCGGTACCCGGGACGAACTCGTCGAGCGGGTTCGCCGACAGGGCCTTCAGGCGGAAGAAGTTCGGCAGGGCCGAGGTCGTCGAGTAATTCTGGACGTACTGGTTCGGCACGAACCAGGCGTCGCGACGCTGGATGAAGTTCGCAGCGCTGCCGGGGGCGGCCGGGAAGACGTTGCCCAACCACTGCTCGTACGGCATGCCGATCGCGAACGGCTGGCTGCCGTCGAGTTCGTTCAGGTTCGTCGCGACCGTTCCGGTGACGTCGCTGATGTCCCTCACCACCCGCCATCCGTTGTTCGCGGTCGGGATCCACGACAGGTGGGCCCAGTGGCTGAAGGTGTCGGGCACGCCGTCGTTGTCGCTGTCGACGCGGACCGGCTCGGTCGAGCGCAGCCACCGCGTGTCGCCGAAGCCGGGGTTGCCGTACGGGTTGCCGTCGCCGATGGGCACGTTCGCCGAGTTCAGGATGATGCCGTTCGGCTGGCCGGGCCCGCGGGGAAACTGGGCGCTCAGGAAATCGGGCCAGTTCGTCCACGGCGAGACCGCGTAGGTCGCGGCGTTGTAGGCGACGTCGGGATAGTTGTCGCCGTCGAAGTCGCGGTCGATGCCGTACCGACGCGCGTTCGGCGGCGTCGCGAGCCGCGGCCACGAGCTGACCGCGGTGCGGACGTTCGGGTCGTTCGGATCGGTCCGGAACGCCGTGCCGGGATCGACCGGCTGCGGGAAGAGCGATTCGCCGATGAGATCCGCCAGCTCGTTCGCGATCGAGAGGGCCCGGTCGTCGCGCTGCGTCGCCTGCTGCTGCGCCGCCGAGACCTGCCGGCCGGCCTGGGTCCGCGAGAGGAACGCGACCGCGATGACCACGAGCAGCACGAGGATCGCGGTCACCAGGATCATGGTGTTCCCGCGGGGCTGGTTCGGACGGCGTGCGACGGTGCTCATGGCGAATCCTCCGTCAGCGGCGCGGCAGCTCGACGACGAACTGGAAGGTCCGTCCGTCGGTGAACCGCTGCTCGGGATCGTGCAGGGTGAAGGTGAAGCGAAGGGCGGTCGGCCACGGCGTGTAGCCGAGCTCGAGGTTCGGCGAGCCGGTGCCGTCGAGGGCCTGGCTCGTGTTGTAGCCGAAGGTCGCGCGGTAGAGCCGGACGCCCGACAGGACGCCACCCGTGAACGTCTGGACCGGCGTGTTGCCCTCGATCGCCGCCGGGAAGATCGGCGCCCCGAGGCACCCCCACTGCGACTGGCAGGTGCCGTCGTAGGCGGGGCTCGAGCTCAGGGCCTGCGTGCCCCGCTCGGCGTTCGGCATTCCGAACCACGGGGCCGACGTGTCGCCGCGGACCACGAGGCCCGGCAGCAGGTTGCCCGCGGGATCGGTCTGTCGGCCGGTGCCGTCCTCCCAGGTCCACTCGACGGCGAACGACGAGCACTGGCCCGCGATCACCGGATTGGTGAGCATCTGGTCGGCGCGGTTCATGCTCGGCGCGATCTTCTCGGCCCGCGGCCACCGCGGCGTGAAGCCGTTGCCCGACGCCCCGACCGCACGCAGCATCTGGTTCCGCCGGGTCGCGAGGTCGTTGAGCGGAGCGCTCGCGTCGCCCGGGAAGCCGAGCACCGTCCGGCGGACCGAGTTCAGGAGCTGGAACGAGAAGTCGACCCGCGACGAGAGCACACCGGGGTCGCGGTTGTTCCCGGTCACGACCGTCGTCGGCACGAACCAGAAGTCGCGGGTCGAGTTCTTGAAGGCGGGCGTCTCGAACTGCTGGTGGTAATAGAGCGAGGCGCCGCCGTCGTCGGCGATGAGGATCGGCTGGCGGGCGAGGATCCACTCGCGGGCCGACGGCTGCGTGGCGTTCACCTCGCCGACGGTCGCGCCGGTCGCCCAGTTGACGGTCGAGATGCGGTCGGGACCCGAGGTCGTGAGTCCGAGCCACGGGACGAGCGCCGCGCCGTTCTCGGTCTGCCAGCCGAAGTTCGCGACCATGAACGGGTCGGCCTGCGGGGCGGCGTTTCGCAATTGGACGGCGTGGCCCCAGTAGACGCGGGAGACCGTCGACTGCTTCGCGTTGACATACGGATTCGAATCCGAATTCGTCGACGTAAACGCGGTCGTCGACTGCGGCGCCGTCGTGAAGAAGACGAGCTGGTCGCACCGGACCGTGGCGTTCGGCGACAAGGCGCTGTTGAGGAGCGGCAGCGACGATCCGTTCACGTTGTTCGGCACCTCGACCGACTGGATCGCGAGGAAGCCGTCGCGCGAGATCCGCTCGAGATCGGTGCGAACCTGCCGCTCGATCGCCGCCGCGGTCTGCAGGATGTCGGCGTTCGCCTCGCCGACGCCGGTCACCTTGCTCACCGTGCCGAAGATGCGGGCGGTCGCGAGGATCACCACGATGAGGACCGCGACCGCGACCAGCAATTCGGTCAGCGTGAAGGCCCGCGCGGGGCTGGAGGAGCGTCGCATCACAGTTCCTCCACGAGGACGTAGACCGGGGTGAGGGTCGCGCCGCGGGCGTCGCGGATCGGCAGGTACCACGCGGCGGCGACGCCCTCGGAGTCGAGGAGCGCGGCCGGGGTGTTCGGCCGCACGCCGTAGACCGGCGCGGCCGGCGCCGCCGGGATCGGCCGTGCGAATCGCACCGGCCCCTCGGTCGTGTTGCGGCGTCCGTTCAGCACGCGATGCACGAAGTTGTTCTGGTCGAGGATCCACTGTCCCGGCACCTGCCACATCTGCCGCGGCTTGGTGAGGTCGAGCACGGAACCCGCGTTCGTTCCCGGGATCGCGCTCGGATCGGTTCCCGTGGTCGGCGTCACCCACGCGGTCGTGGTCGCCGACGGCGTGAAGAGCACCACCGGCAGCGGCGAGCGGTTCGCGGCGCTCGGGCTGTCGACCGCGTTCACCGACGGGTCGGCGGGAGCGACCGAGTACGGGCGGGGCTGTCCGCCCGGGAAGCCGACGCGGTAGACGAAAACCGCGACCCAGACGCGCCCCTGGAACTTCCGGAACATCACTTCCCAGTGGTACTGCGGCCGGTCGGAGGTCGAACCGGTGCCGAATTCGCTTGACATCGGCCACGACCGCTCGCGCTGGCCGATGAGGACGAGCGGCTCGGGAAGCGGGCGGATGAAGCTCGCCACGCCGACCTGCGGCAGCACCGAGAAGCGGCCGGTGTTGAACGGGACGCCACGGAGCGGCGTGCCGCCCCAGCCATCGGGAAGCTCGCTCGCCTTCTGCAACTGGATCAGGTCCTGCGTGCCGGGAAGCGGCGTGAGCCCGGCGTCCTGCCTCGTCTGCACGAGGCTGAACACGTCGATCGCCCCCTCGTCGTCGGCGGTGG
>JBEIUL010000469.1:0-2227 GCA_040374395.1 Phycisphaeraceae bacterium | reverse complement strand
TCCTGGTGCACCAGGGCGATGCCCGCCCGCGTCGCGTCGCGCACGCCGTCGAGCCGCAGCGGGCTCGCGACGCCGTCGTCGCCGACCGCCTCGAGCGATCCCTCGCTCGGCTCGACCACGCCCGACAGGATCTTGAGCAGCGTCGACTTCCCCGCCCCGTTCTCGCCGACGATCGCCAGCACCTCGCCCGCCCGCACCTCGAGGTCGATGCCCGACAGGGCGGCAACGCCCGCGTAGGAACGGCCGACGCCCCGGACTCGGAGGATGGTCCGCGGAGCGGTCGTCACGAACGGTTCCGGTTCAGCTCTTCCTCGATGCGGCTTCCTTGCCGGCCTTCAGCTTCGCCTTGAGATCCTTCCAGAACTCGTCGACGTTGTCCTTGCGGATCACCCGGGCCGGAATCGCCATCATCCCGCTCCCCGGCAGCACCGACGCGTCGCCGCGGGCCAGGGCCCGCAGCATCTTCACGCTCTCGTAGCCGTAACCGTACGGGTCCTGCACGACCGTGCCGAGCACGATGCCCTCGCGGATGCCCGCGATCACGTCGGCGCCCTCGTCGAAGCCGGCGAGCAGGACCTTTCCCGCCTTGCCGGTCTGCTTGAGGACTTCCACGCCGAGCGTCGAGTTGTATTCAAAGAGTCCGGTCATGAGCGCGAGCTTCGGGTGCTTGATGAGCACGTCCTCGATGTTCGCCTTGGCCTTCGCGCGGTCGAACGAGTCGGTCCAGGTGCCCACGATCGTGTAGCCGTTCTCGGTGAAGGGCTTGGTCGGGTCGTCGTAGCGGCTCGGGTCGGGCGTGCGGCCGAGGAGGCCGTCGATGAAGCCCTGGCGGCGGCGCTTGGCGTTGTCCTGCTCGAGGCGGCCGATGAAGATCGCGACCTCGCCGCCGTTCGGCAGGCCCTCGCGGGCGAGCTTCCCGCACATCAGGCCCGCGTCGTAGTTGTCCATCCCGATGTAGCAGAGCCGCGGCGACTTCGGGGCGTCGGAGTCGTTGGTGATGAGCAGCGACTTCGACGCGACGAGGTCGAGGATCTCGACCTGGTTCGTCGGGTCGATCGGGCTGACCGAGACGCCGTCGATGCCCTTGATCACGAGATCCTCGAGCATCCGCTTCTGGTCCGAGAGGCCGCCGCCCGGGAACTCGACGGTCACCTCGCAGCCGAGGTCCTTGCCGGCGGCGATCGCCCCCGCCTTCGCGATGGTCCAGAAGTCGGCGACGCCGTTCGAGACGAAGGCGACGTGCGGGCTGCCCTTCGGCTTCGCCTTGAGGGCCTCGATGCGGGCCTTTGGACGGCGACGAGGTCCTCGGCCGTCCACACGGGGGCCGGCGCCGCGGCCGCGAGGCCGAGCCCGAGGGTCGCGAGCGCGAGGAACGGCAGGAGACGGTTCTTCATGGTGATTTTCCCTTGGAAATCAGGGCGTCTTCGAACTCAGCCGACGGTCATGCCGCCGTTCACGTGGAGATCCTGGCCGGTGATGAAGCTCGCGGCGTCGCTTGCGAGGAAGACCGCGGCCCCGCCGCAATCCTCGGGGATGCCCCAGCGGGCCATCGGGATGAGGCGCCGGTACGCCTCCTTCTCGTGCTCGGGGTCGTTCGCGTGCCGCTCGACCGGGATCCAGCCCGGCGCGATCATGTTCACGGTGATGCCGAACGGGGCAAGCTCGTTCGCCATCGAGCGCGACCAGCCGACCTGGGCGCCCTTCGCGGCGACGTAGGCCGAGAACGGGGCGACGCCACGGTTGAAGACCTCGCTCGTGATGTTGATGATGCGGCCTGATTTTCGGGCCTTCATGTGCGGCAGCACGGCCCGCGTCAGCAGGTACGGGCTCTTCACGAAGAAGTCGAGCATCTGCTGGTAGAACGCCCAGTCGTACTGCTCGATCGGCTTCAGCGGTTGGGCCGGCGTCGCGTTCACCACGACGATGTCGACGCCGCCGAGGTCACGCCCGATGTCGGCAACCATGCGGTTGACCTCGCCCTCGTCGATGACGCTGGCGCGGTAGAGCCCGCCGGCGTGTCCCTGGGCCCGGTACTCGGCGAAGGTCCGCTCGGCCCATGCCTGGTCGTTCGCGTAGTTGAAGGCGACCTTCGCCCCGGCCGCGCCGAGGGCGAACGCCATCGCCTTGCCGAGACCCTTGCTGGAACCGGTGACGAGCGCCACCTTGCCGTCGAGTCGGAAATCCGGAGCCTTCATCGGGGCCGGAGTCTAGCGGAAGGCGGGGGCGG
>JBEIUL010000132.1:0-6525 GCA_040374395.1 Phycisphaeraceae bacterium | reverse complement strand
CGCTGCCGTAGCCGACGCCGAGCGGACCGCTCGCGACGATCGCGGCGTTTGCGGTCGTCGCCGCCGCCACGACCGCGCCGCCCGCGAGGGCGTAGGCCATCAAGCTGCGGTCGACGCGTCGATGGGTCGCGGCCGGGCGGTCTGGGGTCGAGGGGTTTTCGGCATCCGAGCGGGGCATGGTGGTCTCTTGAGGCGGAGGACGAGGAGGAAGGACCGTCGCGAGGTCGATCGCGAATCACCACAATGAACGATCCGCCTCGGCGGTGCAACCCGAAACCGTCCGGATCACCGCAAAGGCCACTCCGAGAGCGGAAAGCCCGCCGTTCAAACCCGGCTCAACCCCGGCTCAAGCCCTGCTCAAGCCCGGGGTCGGCGTCGTCGCTTCCGGCCGTCGAGGCCCACGAAACCCGCGGCGAGGGCCGCGAGCCCGGCCGCACCCGGCAGGGGGATCGAGGTCATGCCCGCGCGAAGTATGCCGTTGGGGTTCGACTGGTACGCCAATCGGACCAGCGTCACCGATTCCCCGGCCGCCGCGGTGGTGGGGACCGTGAACTCCATCCAGCCGTAGAGGTAGTTGCTCGACGCATCGAGGAATCGGAAACCGAGGAAACCGGTTCCCCCCGCGGCCCACTGGTGGCCGAGCCCGCTCACGAAAGTGTTGGTGGCGTCGAACGCCGCGAGCGTCGTCGGACCGCTCGCGTAGGTGAAGCCGGTGGCTCCCGCGTTTCCCCCAGCGCCCGCAGGCTCGCCGTGCGCGAATCGGTACGCAAGACCCGGGGCCGACTGCGCCAACTCCAGGGTGCTTCCCGTCGCGGCCTTGATCCCGATGACCGAGTGGTTGTTGGCGGTGTCGTGGTCCCAGCCGAACCAACCTGCGGAACCACCGTTGCCCCCAGCCCCGCCGAAGAGCCCACCCACGCCGCCGTTTCCGCCGGTACCGCCGTAGGTTCCCCCGGGGCCGCCCGAGCCGCCGTTCCCGCCGGCGTTTGCCGCGGGCGATCCGAGGCTGCTGACCGAAAGGTGGGTGTTGAAAAGGACCACTTGGGCGTGGGCCGTCGTCGCCGCCGCCGCGACCGCGCCGCCGGCGAGGGCGTACGCGATCAGGCTGCCGTCGAGGAACCGCGAGGCCTCGGACGTGCGTCGCGGGTTCGCGGAGGTCGGGTCGGTCTCGGTGGGGGTCATGGGTGCGTTCTCGCGAAAGGATCACGGCCGTCCGGGTGCCTCTCCTGTGGAGGTAAGCCGGGTCACGGAGCGGGCCAGACCTGTGAACATGAACGCGATCACGACGCGGGGCAAGAGAAATGTGGCCGGAACCCCGAAACCCGGGGCGGTTACGTGGACGGTTCGGGTGGCGAGAGCACTCCGAACTCGCGCATCGCCGCCCTCACGCTGGGGCCACGTCCCGCCCATGAATCTCCGCCGTCCGCTCGATCGTCGCGTCGAGACGCCGGGCCAGGCCGATCGTCTGGAGGTTCGACTCGCGGCAGGCGAAGCGGAGGCCGAGCGGACGGGCCGATTCGGGAAGCCCGTCGAGTCGCCGTTCGCGGCTGAACGCCTCGGCCATCATCATCAGGGTCGGCCAGCCGCTGGTGCCGACGCTCGACTGGAACTCGCGCGAGATGAGTTGGGTCGTGACGATGACCGTGCGCTCGCGGTAGTTGGTCAGGAAGAGGCCTTCCGGCCGGCCGTCAACCGTGAGGACCACCGAGTCGTCGTCGACGCCGGCCGCGGTGCGGGCCCGCCGGAGGGCGGCGACGCCGGCGAAGGTGCCGCCGATCAGGGCGACGTGCAGCTCGACGAGGCGATCGATCGCGACCTCGCCGAGCGGCACGACGCGGGCCGACGGCGGGATCGCCCCGCGCGACTGCGGGCGGCGGTACAGGGCGACGATCCGATCGCGGGCCGTGGCGTAGTCGGCGCGGTGGGCGAGCAGGCGCTCGTCGAGGCGGAACCCGCACGCGGCGAGGAAGGGCGTCGCCTCGGGACTCGTCCCAAGACTCGGGTGGGAATCCACCTGCGCGGTCAGCCGGCGTCGCGCGTCGCGGGCTTCGGCCGCAATCGCCTCGACGATCGCCCGTCCGAGTCCGCGGCGGCGAAAGGGCCGGGCGATCCGCAGCGCGAGCCGGGTCGCGACCGTGCCGTCGCGATCGATGACCGGCATCGTCGCGACCGCGCCAACCACCTGCGCTGGCGAGCCCACGGTCGCGATGCGGAGATCCGACCACGACGGGTCGCCCGCGATCTCGGGCAGGAGCATGCGGCAGGCCTTGAGCTCGGCCCCGACCGGGAGGCGGACGGAGACGTTCACGGCTCGAGGCCTTTCCGCAGTTCCCCCGCGCGTCCGCGGTGGAACGCGACCCGGGCGGGGTCGCCGGCGGTCTGCTCGTGCAGCGTGGCCATCGTCTCGTGGGCGAGCGAGGTCGGCCGCTGCGCGATCGAGATCTCGAGCGCCTGCACCGCCTCGGCGATCCGGCCGAGCCGCGCGAGGGCGATCCCGAGGCGGGCGTGGGCCTCGGGCCAGCGGTAGTGGCGACCGATCGCCCGCAGGGCCTCCTCGACCGCCTCCTCGGGACGATCGCGGTCGAGGTGGATCCCGGCGAGGGCGAACGGAGCGAAACGCCCCTCGGGCTCGAGTTCGCGCGACCGTCGCAGCACCCTCTCGGCCTCGTCAAGCCGCCCGATCCGCAGGTACGCCCAGCCGAGCCGGTCGAGCAGGAAGCCGCTCGGCGCTGCGTCACGCTCGCACGCGGCGAGGCACGCGACCGCATCCTCGTCGCGGCCTTCCGCCGAGGCGATCAGGCCGCGGATCGCCGCGACGAAGGGGGCGAGCCGTCGATCGCTCGCGAGGCCGTCGGCGAGCGCCCGGCACTCGTCGAGCCCGCCGACGAGCGACAGCACGAAGGCGAGCAGCAGCCGCGCGTGCAGGTCGCCGGGCCGGGCTGCGACAACCCGCCGCAGCGGCTCGACGGCCTGCGGCCACTCGAACGCGTTGAGATGCACGATCGCCCGGTGGAACTCGGCCCGCGCCGCGATGGCCGCGTTCCTCGCCTCGTCCGCCGGATCGCTCTCGGCGTAGCCGAGGGCGACGAGCTGCCGGACCGCCTCATGCCGCTGCCACGGGTCGGCCGCCTCGGCGGGGGCGAGCCGTCCGCACTCGCCGGGCAGCGTTTCCCACGAGGGGATTCGCCGATCGGTTGGCGGTACCGCGAACGCCTCGGCGAGGATCCGCCCCGGCAGGTCGGCGCCCGCCGGCAGCCCGAGCAGGGCGAGGACGGTCGGAACGAGATCGAGATGGTTCGCGCCGTGGATCAGCCCGTCGGCCCGCGTTCCCGGCCCCGCGATCGCCACCAGGCCGGCGGGCCGCCGCCAATCGCCGCCGGCGGGCCGCCGCCAATCGCCGGTAGTCGCGCCGAGTCGCACGCCGCACTCCGACACGAGGATCACCGTCGTCTCGGCCCCGGCGAGCTCGCGCAGCCGCCCCAACATGCCGTCGAGCAGGCCGTACGTCGCATCGAGCACGCCGCCGTAGCGACGGACGTCCGACTCGGGCACGCCCTCTTCGCGCGGCGGCCGGCAGCGGAGGAACGCGGGTGCGAGTTGCCCAAGCAGCGGATACCGGATCGCCGCGAATTGCCACGCCTCGTGCTCGAGCAGCTCGGTGGCCACCGCATGCAGGCTCACGGTGCGGGCCAGGCTCGTGGCCAGTTGCAGCGGGCGCGGGTCCTTCGCGAGATCGATCTCGCGGATCGCCGGCACCAGCGGGGCCAGGTCCTCGCCGCGGAACTCGGACGGATGCAGGCGGAGTTCGGCGAGCGCCGCGGCGAGTTCGGGCGGATGCACGCTGCCCTCAGCGACCGGCCAGTCGCGCTCGATCGGACCGGTGATCCCGACGAACCGCTCGTCGACGCAGGCCCCGAGAATCGGTTCGGCGGGATGCCCCGCCCTCCAGCCCACGACGACCGACCGCAGCCCCGCCTGCGTCGCGAGGTTCCAGATCGCCTTGGCTTGGCGGCTTCGGGCCGAGACCGGACGCCAGCCGCCCGAGGCCGGATCGAACTCGACGTCGTCGAGGATCCCGTGCCGGTCGGGCCGCATGCCGGTGGCGATCGACGTCCACGCGATCGACCCGACCGGCGGTCCGACACCCGCCAGTTCACCGAGCGACCCGGCCGCGACGAGCCGGCGGGTCTCGGGCAAGCCGCCGGCCGCCATGAGGGCATCGACCATCCGGGCGTCGGCGGCATCCCAACCCACCACGAGGACGCGGCGGGGCGAGAGGGCGAGCGGAACGGCGGGATCGGTTCGCGGCATCGGACAGGTGCCTATCGATCGGTCCTTCGGCTTCCGGGCGGGAAAGAAACGGGGCCCCGGCCGTTGCCGGAGCCCCGCGTTCATCGATGCCGTCGCTTCCGGCTCAGGCCGCCCGTTCGCGCTTCCGCCAGCCGCGGAGTCCGGTCGCGCCCGCCGCCAGCGCCGCGAGAGCCGCAGCGCCGGGCAGAGGAACGCCGCCGCCGCTCGAGGTCTGGCCCGCCTGGATTGCAGCTCCGGTGTTCTCGTACGCCCAGTCGACGATCGTGAAACCGCCGGTCGGGTCGAGCGGCGCCCCGAAGCTCAGGCGGACCCAGCCGAAGTTCCCGCTCGCCGACTGGAAGCCGAGGAACCCCGTCGAGTTGGCCGCGAACTCCCCGTCCCGAAAGGTACCGTCGTCCCAGAAATCGGCTACGACCAGGTCCTTGCCGGTGAAGCCCAAGCTGCCGTCGATCGAACTGCCGGACGCGACGTTGTCGGCATTGCCGATCACCGAGCCCTGGGCGATGTCCATGCCCGTGCCGGATACCTCCACGCCGTAGGCCCACAGGCCACCGCCGGGGAAATTGGAGGTGAAGTTGAAGTCCATGCTTCCCGACCCGCCCACGTTCAGGGTGTGACTCCCGCTCGAGAACGCCACGTTCTGGTTCAGGGCGCCGCTGTAGATGACCGCCGCTTCCGTCGAACCCGCGGCCAGCAGGCCGGCGCCGCCGGCGAGGGAGTAGGCGAAGAGATGGCGGTCGAAGGAGGTGGACGACATGCGTTTCTCTCTCCAGGCGGGCACGAGGGGGCAGGGACGAGGAAACCGCAGATCTCCGCGGCGATACGTCTAAAGTGACACCGAAATCGAAAAGGTCAAGCCCGCCGCAACGATTATCGGGACCGGACGGGGGCGCCGCCGACGCCGCCTCACCCCGCCGTCGCCGGCACCCGCCGCGGCGGCAGGTTCGAGAGCTCGACCTTCGGGTTCTTCTGCTGGAAGTAGCGCAGGCCCCATTCGTCGGCGAACAGCAAGACCTTCCGCTCGTCGGGATCCCGCGCGATCGCCACGTCGCTGCCGAGCATCGGGATCGACTCGGGGTCGAACTCGGGATCGACGAACCACCGGGCGTGGTTCCACCGCGACGGCTCGAGTCGCGACTCGGCCCCGTACTCGGCCTTGAGCCGGTACGCGAAGACCTCGAACTGCAGCGGGCCGACCGCGGCCAGCAGCGGGATCTCGGTCTGCCCCGAGCCGAGCTTGAACATCTGCACGACGCCCTCCTGCAGCAGCTGCTCGACGCCGAGGCGGAACTTCTTCGAGTTGGCCGGCTGCGGGTTGTAGAGCACCGAGAAGACCTCGGGCGGGAAGCGGGGGATCTCGTCGAAGGCGACGGTGCGGTCCTCGGCCAGCGTGTCGCCGATGCCGAGGCGGTCGTGGCCGACGATGCCCACGATGTCGCCGGGCTCGCCCTCGTCGATCGTCTCACGCGACTGCCCGAAGAGCCGCTGGGCGCTCGACAGCCGGATCTTCCGGTCGCCCTGCACGTGGGTCACGGTCATGTCGCGGCGGAAGGTGCCCGAGACGACGCGGATGAAGGCGATCCGGTCGCGGTGCTTCGGGTCCATGTTGGCCTGGATCTTGAAGACGAATCCGCTGAACTTCGGCTCGGTCGGCTCGACGGTGCGCTCGGCGGTGCGGCGGGCCCGAGGCCCCGAACTTCCCGCGAGGAACCCGTCGAGCAAAAGCTGCACGCCGAAATTGTTCATCGCGCTGCCGAAGTACGCCGGGGTCATCTTCCCCGCGAGTACTTTCGCGGCGTCGTAGCTCTCGCCGGCCCCCTCAAGCATCGCGATCTCGTCGCGGGCGGTGGCCAGCACATCGGCGTCGATCTTCGCGTCGAGCGAGGGATCGTCGAGGCCGTGGCTCTCGACGGGGGCGGCGTACGCGCCGCCCGGCGTCCGCTCGAAGAGGTGGACGCGGCGGGTGCGGCGCTCGTAGACGCCGCGGAACTCCGGACCGCTGCCGATCGGCCAGTCCATCGGGAACGCGCCGATGCCGAGGATGGATTCGAGCTCGTCAAGCAGCGCCAGCGGCTCGCGGGTCGGCCGGTCGCACTTGTTGAAGAAGGTGAAGATCGGCACGCCCCGCATGCGGCAGACCTCGAAGAGCTTCCTGGTCTGCGGCTCGATGCCCTTGCCGGCGTCGATGACCATGACGGCCGCGTCGACCGCGGT
>JBEIUL010000538.1:0-1814 GCA_040374395.1 Phycisphaeraceae bacterium | reverse complement strand
TCGACGCGCTGCTCGTCGCGGGCGGCGACGGCGCGATCCGCCTCGCCGCGGGGTCGGCGGCGCGGGCCGGGGTGCCGATCCACCACCTTCCGCTCGGCACGGAGAACCTCTTCGCCCGCCAGTTCGGGGGAAGCCGCGCGCCCGAGCAGGCCGTCGCCGCCCTCACCCGCGGCGAGGTCCGTCCGGTCGATCTCGGTCGCATCCGCGTCGGGGCCGTCGAGGAGGAGTTCACGATCATGGCCTCGCTCGGGATCGACGCGGCGATCGTGCACGACCTCGCGTCGCGCCGGACCGGGGCGATCTCGCACCTCTCGTACGTCGGGCCTGCCGTGCGGCAGGGGCTCGCCTGGGAACCGCCCGAGATCTCGGTCGCGGTGGATGACGGTGCGATGAAAGGTCTCGGCCGGGGCATCCTCGTCGTCGCGAACGCGTCGAAGTACGCACTCGGCATCGACCCGGTGCCCGAGGCCGACCCGGCGGACGGCCGGCTCGACGCGGCGTTCCTGCCGTGCGAAGGCCCGGTCGAGGCGATGGTGGGGGCGATCCGGATGGTCGCCGGCGGGGACCATCCCGGGGTGATGCGGATGCGGGGCCGGGTCGTCCGGGTGCGTTCGCGGCCGGCGGCGCCGTGGCAGGTCGACGGCGACGCGGTTCCGGCCGCGGGGTCGAGCGAGGCGGTGCTCGAGGTCTCGCCCGAGCCGCTCGGGATCCTCGTTCCCGGGGTGTGAGGACGCGCAGGAATCGCCCGGCGGGCGGGCATTGTCGGCCAACTCTGCAGCGGGGGCGCGGGAATCGCCGATCGAGACGGCTCCCGGCCATGGACGGCCCGGGCTTGTCGCGCGCCCCGACACGGATGTCGAAACCTTCCCCCGATACCGCCCTGACTGCCGGCCTCGCGCCGGCGCGTGCCACCCGCGACCTCGATGCGGTCGGTGCGGTCGAGTTGCCGGTTCGCGTCGAGCTCGTGCAGGTCCGGCTGCTGGTGGAAGACCTGCTGCGGCTTGACGGCGACTCGATCGTCGAGCTCGACCGGCGGCCCGCCGATCCCGTCGACATCCGCGTGGGCGGCGTGCTCGTCGCCCGCGGCGAGCTGGTCGCGGTCGACACGCCGGCGGGGGCGAGGATCGGCGTCCGCCTCGTCGAGATCGTCGCCTCGCCCGGGCCCGCGCCCCGCTGAAGCCATGAACACGGCCCGACGAGCCCTTGCGACCGCGACCCTCGCGATGGCGGCGTTCGCCGCACCGACCGCCGCGGCCGAGGGCCGCCCGCTCGTGTCGGCCGCGGCCGCCGCCGACGGCGAACCGCCGGTCCGCACGCGATCGATGGGCGACGAGGCGGTCCGCACCGCGGTCGCCCTCGGCGGCGTGCTGAGCCTCGTGCTGGTGATTCGGCACCTCGTGCGACGCCGCCCCGGCTCGGCCGCGATCGCCGCGAGCGGGATCATCGAGACCCTCGGCCGCACGCCCATCGGCCGCGGCCGTTCGGTGCTGCTGCTTCGGGTCGGCCCCCGCATCCTCTGCGTGCATGAGGGTCCGCAGGAGATGCGGACCTTGTGCGAGTTCAACGATCCCCGCGAGGTCGAGCCGCTGCTCTCGGCGCTTACCCGGCGCGGCGAGCCGGTCGAGACCGTCGACCTGACCCGCCGCGAGCCGCGACCGCCGGCCGGGGGACGGGCGTGAACCCCGGGGCCGAGGTCAATCCGCTCGTGATGCTCGACGAGGCGGCGAAGGTCCTGCCCGGCGGCACCGCGTCGACGAGCGTGAACCTGATGCTCCTGCTCACCGCGCTCGCGGTGGTGCCGAGCGTGCTCATCC
>JBEIUL010000213.1:0-4900 GCA_040374395.1 Phycisphaeraceae bacterium | reverse complement strand
GGGCGACCCTCCGGCCGCCGCGACGCGATCGAACTGCAGCGCGAGCCCGAAGCCGAAGAGCAACGAGAAGAGCCCGATGAATTTCGCGCTGCAGAACGCGTCGACCGTCGAAAGGGCCAACCGGTCGAGCACCGTCGGCTCGACGCCGGGCAATCCGTCGACCTGGCCGACGCCCGCGGCCATCGGCATGAAGAAGAACCGCACGTTCACGAGCAGGATGCCCAGCAGCGCAATCCCGCGGGCGATGTCGACGCCGCGGAGGCGTTCGGACGAGGCGATGGGGCGCGGTGCGGAGGGAGTCATGGGCCGGAGGATAGGCCTGCGGAGGGATGTTCCGATGGGGCTGGCCACGGGCGATTGTTCAAGGGGTGCGGACGTCGGGGGCGTTCGTCGCGGTCCACCAAGGAGGGCGTGGCCACGCCCCGCCCTCCCCGCCTACGCCAGCAACCCCGGGATCGGCGTCGCGCCTTCCACGCCCACCAGCTTCTGGTCGAGGCCGGCGTAGAAGTAGCTGAGGTGGTTCGGGTCGAGGCCCATCGCCTGCAGGATCGTGGCGTGCAGGTTCTTCACGTGGTAGCGGTCGCCCACGCCGATCGAACCGAGCTCGTCGGTCTCGCCGATGCTCACGCCGCCCTTGATGCCGCCGCCGGCCATCCACATCGTGAAGCCGTAGCTGTTGTGGTCGCGGCCGGTGCCCTCGGCGTACTCGGCGGTCGGCTGGCGGCCGAACTCGCCGCCCCAGACGACCAGCGTCTCGTCGAGCAGGCCGCGGCGCTTCAGGTCCTTGAGGAGCGCCGCGATCGGCTGGTCGGTGCGGCCCGCGTGGTAGTCGTGGTTCGTCTTGAGATCGCCGTTGGCGTCCCAGTTCGCGTCGTTGTGGTTGCCGCCCGAGTACACCTGCACGAACCGCACGCCGCGCTCGACCAGCCGGCGGGCGAGCAGGCACTTGCGGCCGAACTCGGCGGTCCGCGGGTTGTCGCAGCCGTAGAGGGCGAGCGTCTCGGGCGACTCGAGCTCGATGTCGACCGCCTCCGGAGCCGTCGACTGCATGCGGTAGGCCAGCTCGTAACTCTCGATGCGGCTCTCGAGCTCGGAGTTGCCCGAGCGAAGCAGCGCATGCCGCGTGTTCCACATCTTGAGCCGGTCGAGCATCTTCCGCTGCACGCCCTCGCCGCGGCCGGACGGCGTCGCGAGGTCGAGGATCGGCGGCCCCTCGCCGCGCAGCACCGTGCCCTGGTACATCGCGGGCATGAAGCCGCTTGACCAGTTCTTCGCACCCGAGATCGGGCCGCCGGTCGAGTCGAGCATCACCACGAAACCCGGCAGGTTCTGGTTCACGGTACCGAGGCCGTAGTTCACCCACGAGCCGAGGCACGGGAAGCCGCCGAGCAGGCGGCCGCTGTTCATCATGAGCATCGCCGAACCGTGGATCGGGCTCTCGGCGTACATGCTCTTCACGAACGCGAGGTCGTCGACGCAGGTCGCGAGGTTCGGGAAGAGGCTCGAGACCCACGCCCCGCACTCGCCGTGCCGCTGGAACTTCCACGGGCTGCCGACCACGCGGCCCTCGTTCCGCTCGCCGCCGCGGCCCTTGGTCTTCACCGCGATGGTCTTGCCGTCGAAGCGGTTCAGCTCGGGCTTGTAGTCGAACGTGTCGACGTGGCTCGGGCCGCCGTACATGAACAGGAAGATCACGCTCTTCGCCTTGCCGGGCAGGGCCGGGGGCTTCGGGGCGAGCGGGCCGGGCAAGGGCGTCGTACCGTCGAAGCCGAACGCCTGCCGTCCGAGGAAACCGTCGGAGGCGAGCATGCCCGCGAGGGCGACCGAGGTGAACGAGCCGCCGGCCTGCCAGAGGAACTCGCGGCGGGTCCGGCCGCAGAAGCTGTTCACGGGCTTGTCGTTCGGGTCGTGATCCATCGCGGCACCTCAGTCGACGTACAGGAACTCGTTCAGGTTGAACAGCACTATGCAGTAGTTCTCGAGGGCGGTCGCGGCGTCGAGGCCCTCGACCTGCCGCATCTCGTCGAGGAACGCGAGGCCCTCGGCGATCTCCTCGTCGGTGGGAACCCGGCCCGAGACGAGCCGGCGACCGAGGGCGACCTGGCCGGCGAGGTCGCCCGGCCGCTCGGCCTCGAGGCGGCGGGCGAGGCGGCGGGCCTCGCCGATGGTCATCTCGCCGTTGAACATCGAGAGGGCCTGCGTCGGCTGCACGGTCTGGAAGCGCACCGGGCAGGGCGAGTCGATATCGGCGAGGTCGAAGACCGAGAGCAACGGATGCAGCAGCGACCGCTTCGCGTAGATATAGAGCGTGCGGCGGCCCCAGGTGTCTTCCGGCGTGAGCGGCCAGACCGAGTCGGGGGTCGAGCTCGTCTCGAGCACCTCGCGGGGCATCGGCGGACGCACGCCGGGGCCGCCCATCGCGGGATTGAACATCGAGTTCGCGACAAGCATCGAGTCGCGCAACTCTTCCGCGGTCAGCCGACGCAGGCGATAGCGGCTGTAGAGCTCGCCCGACGGGTCTTTCGCGAGGGTGGCGGCCAGGGCCGTCTCGCTCGGCACGCTCGACATGCGGTAGGTCGCGCTCCGCATGAGCTCGCGGTGCATCGCCTTCAGGCTCCACGCGTTCTCGTGCACGGTCGCGGCGATCCAGTCGAGCAGTTCCGGATGCGTCGGCGGCTCGCCGAGGCGGCCGAAGTCGTTCGGGGTGCCCGCGAGCGGGGCGTTGAAGTGGTGCTGCCACAGGCGGTTCGCCAGCACCCGCGGCGTCAGGGAATTGCGGTGATCGACGATCCACTTCGCGAGGGCGAGGCGGCGGCCGCTTGATTCCGCGGTCGGCACCGGCTCGGGCAGCGGGAACCGCGCCGCGACCAGCGGCACGCCCGGCGCGACCTCGTCACCCTTGAGGTGCGGGTTGCCGCGGGGCATGACGTGCATCGGCGGCGGGACGGGGCCCTTCTCGCGCACCGACAGCACCGGCTCGCCGCGCGAGACCGGCGGATGCAGCGACGCGAGCTCGTCCTGCAGCGCCGCGTAGCGCGAACCCGCATCGGACCCCGACGCGGCGGCGATCTCGGCCGAGCGGGCCGCATCGCCGAGCGTTCCCGTCGCGATCGCCCGCACCTCGGCCGGCGACAGCGTGCGGGCGTACATCCGGATCTCGTCCATCGCGCCCGCGAACGGGTTCGCCCCGGTCTGGATGGTTCCGATGTTCAGTTTCCGCGGCCGATCGAGCGGGGCCCGCGAGCCCTCCGCCCGGTCGACCTCGATGCCGTCGATGAAGAGGGCGATCGCCCCGCTCTCGCGGCTGCGGGTAAACGCGACGTGGTGCCAGCGGCCGTCGTTGTGGCCGGGACCGCTCGCGACGAACGTCTCGGGGTCGCCGGTGCCCGCCGCGACGATGCCGTTCCCGAGGTGGCTGATGCCGAAGTCGGGCACGATGCCGGGAACCTCGCCATCGACGAGGCCGTCGCCGAGGAACCAGCGGGGATCGTTGTCGGCGCCGCGGCCGACGCCGTTCGTGCGGAACCAGAACGAGATCGTGAAGTCGTCGGCGATCGGGCGATCGATCTCGACGCGGTCGTCGCCGCCGTCGAAGTTGAAGCAGCGCCCGAAGCGGCCCTCGCCGCCGAAGCCCGCGTCGAGCACGCGGGCCGCGGGCCGGCCGTCGACCGCGTTCACCGCGTTCGCGGTCCGCTCGTCCTCGAGGGCGAAGTGGGCGACGAGGCCGTCGGCCGGGGCCCTATCGGGAATGCCCGCGCCGGTCGAGTTCGACGTCGACAGCGTCGGGGCGAGCCCCGCGGCCCGCTCGAGCCCGAGCAGTTCCGCCACGATCGCCTCGCGCCGCTCGCGGTACTGCTGCCGCGCCGCCTCGGGATCGACCTTGCCGAGATCGCGGTCGACGCTGCGCAGGACATGTCCCGCCTCGATCGAGTTGAACGGGCTCTGCTTGTACGGCGCGACGCCGGCGAAGTGGGCGGCGAACGCGTAGTACTCCTCCTGCGTGATCGGGTCGCCCTTGTGGTCGTGGCAGCGGGCGCAGCCGAGACCGATGCCGAGCATGGTGCGGGCGGTGATGTCGATGGTGCCGTCGAGGTCGTCGGCGAGGGCCTGCTTGAGGTCGGCGACCTCGTCGTCCCACATGCCGAGGCGGTAGTAGCCCGTCGCGACGATCGACTCGAAGGTGCGGTCGGGCAGCTCGTCGCCCGCGAGCTGCTCGACGAGGAAGCGGTCGTAGGGAAGGTCGCGGTTGAACGCGGAGATCACCCAGTCGCGGTACTTCCAGCTCTCGGTCTTGTCGCGGTCGCGCTCGAAGCCGTTCGTGTCGGCGTACCGCACGAGGTCGAGCCAGTGGCGGCCCCACTTCTCGCCGTAGTTCGGGCTCGCAAGCAGGCGGTCGATGAGCCTGTCCCACGCGTCGGGCGCGGGGTCGTTCACGAACGCGTCGATCTCGGCGGGCGTCGGCGGCAGGCCGGTCAGGTCGAGGCTCGCGCGGCGGATGAGGGTCGCGCGGTCGGCCTCGGGCGCGGGGGCGAGGCCCTTGGCCTCGAGCTTCGCGAGGATGAACCGGTCGAGGTCGGTGCGGCACCATCCTTCGGCGTCGCGGACCGCGGGCGGGGCGGGCTTCAACAGCTCGCGGTAGGCCCACCACGAGTCGCGGGCGGCGACGGCCCGCCGCTCGAGGATGTCCGAGGGCGTTTCCGGGGCGGCCGTGGCGGCCTGGTCGGGCGGGTTCGGGACGGCCGCCGCGGCGGCCGCCAGGCTTCCGACGAGGATCAACGCGGATCGGAAGATCATCGACCCCGATGGTACGTCGGTTTCCCGCGATTCCAACCCGGCGGGACGTTTCCCGAGGGATCCCGCGGGCGGGTTCCCGGACGCCTCGAAGTCGAGGCGGGCCGCC
>JBEIUL010000304.1:0-3775 GCA_040374395.1 Phycisphaeraceae bacterium | reverse complement strand
ATCCGGCCCACGGGTTCGCGCTCGACAGCATCTCGATCCACCACAACCTGTTCAACCGGATCGAGGGCCGCCTGCCCGAGTCGTCGCGGGAGTCGCTCGCGGCGGCGGGCAGCACCATGAACCTCGAGCTGTCGTGCAATCTCTACTGGGATCCGCGATTCTTCATCGCCCTCGGGGCGAACACCGGCTGGCCGGTCACCGATCCGGACGGGAATCCGTACCCGATCTACCACCGGCTGAACGCGGTGAACAACTACTTCCGCACCGGCAGCTCGTTCCCGTACGGCATGTGGGACGACGCGATCCTGCGCGAGCCCGCGGACCCCGGGAACCAGCTGCACGTGCAGGGCAACCGCATGAGCCTCTACCCGAGCCGTACGGATTACGCCTTGTTCTACTGCTGCAACGACTATCCGCAGGAGACGAATCCCGACACCACCTCGCGGCAGGCCCAGAACATGCCGTCGCGGCATCCGTTCCCCGCCATCACCTACACGCCGGCGCTTGACCTGCCCACGGTCATGCCCGATCGCATCGGGGCCTGGCCGCGGGACCCGATGGACACGCGGCTCGTCCAGCGGGTGCGGAACAACACCATCGATCCCGCGAGCCCGAGCGTGAATCCCGCGGGTGACGCGTTGCTGCCCGCGTATTCGGGCTCGCCGCCGGCGGCCCCGACCGACACCGACAACGACGGCATGCCCGACTGGTGGGAGATCGACAAGGGCCTCGACCCGAAGGTCGCGAACCACAACGGCACCGACCTTTCGACCGCGGGCTACACGAACCTCGAGGTCTACCTGAACGACCTCGCCCGCCTCGTGCTGCCGCCCGGCCCGGGCAGTTGAACCGACCGGCTGCGTGTCCGCGTCGCACGATCCCCATTGGATGACCGCCCGACCATGAAAGGTCCTTCCGGAGAAGCTCCCGTGCTTGCATTCCGCACTTTCCGCCTGGCTTCGCTCATCTTCCTGTCGCTCGCGTGCGCCCTCGGACTCGCGGCGTCCCTCGGGGCCCACTCGAACGCCTGTCCCGACGAGGATCGCGACGGCGACTCGATCGTCGACATCGCCGACAACTGCCGCGACGTCGTCAACGCCGAGCAGGGCGATTGCGACGGGGACGGCATCGGCGACGCGTGCGAGACGGTGGCGATCGGCACGGGAAATCTCAGTGGTTTCGCGGTCGAAGCGGCCGTCGGGACGCTGCGCGGCGTCGGCCCGACGCTCTGGCCGGTGACGGTCTCGGTTCGGGTGATCGGCGAGCTCGGGCAGCGTGACGCGGCGGTCACGCTATCGCTCGCGGGCGTCGAGGTCGCGACGGGGCTCTTCGCCCAAAGCGGCTCCGACTGCCCGGCGACGCCGGACGAGGCGACGGTGACGCTGACTGCCGAGCGGTGGAACGGGCTGGTCGCGCTCGCCGACCGCGGCACGATGGCGGTCGCGGTCACGGGCGATCCGCAGGCCTCGACGAGCGAGTGCGGGAACGCGTTGACCGAGGTGACCGTCACGCTCGCGATCGCCGCCGACTGCAACGGGAACGGCACGATCGACTCGTGCGATCTCGCCGACGGGACCCTGGTCGACTGCGATGGCGACGGCGTGCCCGACATGTGCGCGATCGAGGACGGCACGGCGATCGACAGCGATGGCGACGACGAACCCGACTCCTGCGAGCGAGCCCGCGGCGACCTCGATCTCGACGGGGCGGTCGGCGGCCCGGACCTCGCGCTCCTGCTCTCGATGTGGGGCCAGGTCGATCCGCCGTTCGGCGACTTCGACGGTGACGGCCTGATCGGTGCGGGTGACCTCGCGTTCCTGCTGTCGCGCTGGTCGGGCCCGCCGCCGCAGGTCTCGGCGGTGACACCCGCGTCGGGTCCGGCCGAGGGCGGCACCGAAATCACGATCACCGGCGCGAATCTCGACGGCGCGACGGTGGTTCGCGTCGGCGGAGCCCGGGCGACGTCATTCGTCCAGCTGAGCTCCACCGCGATCCGAGCGACCGTGCCGGCCGGTGAGCCCGGCCCGGCCGAGGTCCGCGTCACCACGCCGTCGGGCACCGCGACTCTCGCCGGCGGCTTCACCTACCACGCGAACCTCGCCGCACCGACCGTGCTTGCGGTCACCCCCAATCAGGGCGTCACCACGGGCGGCACCGCCATCACCATCACGGGCACGAGTCTGACCGGTGCGACCGCGGTCCGGATCGGCACCAAGCTCGCGACCGGCGTGAGCGTCGTGAACGCGACGACGATCACCGCGGTGACGCCGCCGCACACCTCCGGCCTGAAGAGCGTCTCGGTGACGACGCCGGGCGGCACCGGCTCGCTCGCCGCGGGCTTCACCTACTTCGCGCCGCCCTCGATCACCACGATCGTGCCGTCGGCCGGCCCGGTCGCGGGCGGGACGACGATCACGATCAACGGGTCGGGCCTCCTGTCGACCGCCTCCATCACCGTCGGCGGCTTGCCCGCGACCGGCATCGTGGTGGTCAGCGGCACGAAAGTCCGGGCGGTCACCCCGGCCGGCACGCTCGGCGCCCGCGACGTCGCGCTGACCACCGCGTGGGGCACCGCGACCCGCACCAACGGCTTCACCTACTTCCCGCCCCCGACGGTCACGGGCGTGACGCCGAACGTCGGGTCGACGGCGGGCGGCACGATCATCACCATCACCGGGACGAACCTCACGGGCGCGACCTCGGTCAAGCTCGGGACGAAGGTCGCGACCGGCCTGGCCGTGGTGAACGCGACCACGATCACCGCGGTGACGCCGCCGTACACCGCCGGCGGGAAGAGCGTCTCGGTGACGACCCCAGGCGGCACGGCGGCGCTCCCGGCCGGGTTCACCTACTTCGCGGGGCCTTCGATCTTGAGCGTCGCTCCGGCATCGGGTCCGGCCGAGGGCGGCACGACGATCGCCATCAACGGGGCGAACCTCGCAAGCACGACCTCGGTGACCGTCGGTGGCGTGCCGGCCGCGTCGTACACCGTGGTGAGCGCGACCAAGGTCACCGCGGTGACGCCGCCCGGCCCCGCCGGCCCGAGGGATGTCGCGGTCACCACGCCCTGGGGCACGGCCACACGGGCGGCTGCCTTCAGCTACGTCGCGATTCCCTCGGTGACCTCGGTGTCGCCTTCGGCGGGCCCGGTCGCGGGCGGCACGACGATCACGATTTCGGGCTCGAACCTCGCAGGTGCGACCTCGGTGCGGATCGGCTCGGTCGACGCGATGGGCTTCTCGGTGGTCAACGCCACGACCATCACCGCGGTGACGCCGGCCGATGCCGCGGGCGTCAAGTCGGTCTCGGTCACGACCCCGAGCGGAACGGCCACGCTGCCCTCCGCGTTCACCCACGTCTCTGGACCGGTGATCACCGCAGTCTCGCCGGTCACCGGCCCCGTCGCGGGCGGCACGACGATCGCCATCACCGGGGCGAACCTCGCGACCGCGACCTCGGTGCGGGTCGGCGGCGCGGCGGCGACGTCGGTCTCGGTCGTCGACGGGAACACGGTGACCGCGGTCACGCCGGCCGGTGCGGAAATGTTGACGCCGGCCGGTGGAACATCGCCATCGTCGATGCCGTCTATTTGTTCTTCGAGTTGCTGCGCCCGCAGAATGTCGCCTTCTGCCCTTGCCGCCGACGCCTCGTCCTCTAGCATTCTGATCGGAGATTTGCCGATGACCGGGGGAGCGTATGCGGCTCCGGCAGTCCACCCCGGCCCCATTTGCGATGAAGCGGGGATTCCAGCATCCCGCATTCGTTCGAGAACTAT
>JBEIUL010000465.1:0-2263 GCA_040374395.1 Phycisphaeraceae bacterium | reverse complement strand
GAACCGAGGGTCGGGGGTTCGAATCCCTCCAGGCGTGTTCAGCGGGGCGTGTTCAGCGGGGCGTGTTCAGTGGGGCGTGTTCAACCGACGGAACCTGCAGAACTCCGAGACCTGAATCGAAGTACGGATACTTCCCGAAACCTCCCCCCCATGCGCCGCCTCCCCTCCCATGCCCTCTCGGCCCTGCTCGCCCTCGCGGCGACGGTGTTCGTCGGCACGGGCGTGGCCGCGAATTTCCAGGTCGTTCCGGGGGCGATCGCCCGGGCCTTCGGGTTCCGCGGGGGCATCGCAGCGGTCGAGGGCCTGGCCGTCGACGCCTGCCCGGTGCATGGCCAGCCGTGCGGCGACCCTGAATTCCCCGGCGTCCCGGGCGTGCCGCACGACCCGACGACCTGCGACACCTGCACCGTCCTCTTCCTCGCGGGCTTCGCCCCGACCGTCGCCCCGGCGCCGGTCGCCCCGCTCGCGACGCTCGAGATCCTCGATTCGAAGGCGATCGGCCTCGTACCCTCGCCGGCCCCGCTGCGGGCGATCGCGGCGCGGCCCCCGCCGGTGGCGTGAACCTCGCACCCCGCTGCGGTTCCCGTTCGCCGGCGTCGTCGCATTCGCGGCGTCGCCCGAGGATCTTCCGATGCATTTCGTCCGCGCTCGCGTGACCGGCTTCACGGTCACCGAACTGCTTGTCGTCGTCGCTCTCGTCAGCCTGCTCGTCGCGATGCTCATGGTCGCGGGGAAAGGCCTGCGGGAGTCCTCGAGGGTCACCGTCGACCTCGCCGCGATGCGATCGCTGCAGGCGGCGCACCTCTCGTACGCCACCGACCAGAAGGGCTTCCTCGCCGATGCGGGGCTGCCGCACGGGTCGGGGGGCGGAAATCCGGCCGTGAGCTTCATCTCGACGCTCGCCCCGTACGCCGACCATCCGCTCGCCTTCCACAGCCCGCTCGACCGGAGCCCGCACTGGCCGGCGGCGGACGGGGGCGAGGGACAGGCACTCCAGGGCACGACGGCCGGGTTCCGCCGGACCTCGTACGGGATCAACACCTTCCTGAGCCGGCAGTACTCGCCGTGGGTCGCGATCAATCCCGCCAAGCTGACCGATCGCCTCGGCCGGATCCCGCATCCCGCGGGCACCGTGCACTGCCTGCACATGGCCCCGACCGGCGTCTACGCCGGCAGCGACCATCCCCACGTCGAGGGGTGGGGCTCGCTGCCGAACGCGCCGCTCGCGGCCTCGGCCCAGGTCGACCTGTCCGTCGCGGGCGGACCGGTCCGCAGCATCGAAAGCCGTGGCAACTGGTCGTTCCTCGACGGCCACGTCGCCACCATGAAGTTCGGGGAGCTCTACGTGAACCCCGAGACCAACCGTTTCGACCCGTTCATCGCCGGTGTGTTCGACCGGCAGTTCACCGCGGCCGCCGGCGGATCGTGAGATCGCGCCGGAAGGCCCCCGTCCACCCCTCATCCACATTCGGCCTGTCCACATTTGGCCTGTCCAAAACCGAAAGACCCCATGCGCCACGCATTCATCAACCTCACCGCTTCCCTGCTCTGCACCACCGCCGCCCTCGCCCAGCACGGCGGCGACGTCGGGCTCTCGCTCGTCGCCATCGGCAAGGAGACCTTCCGCATCGAGACGAGCCTGCTCGTCGCCAAGGGCGATCCGATCCCGGGCGAGCGGGTCTTCGCCGCCGAAATGGGCGAGGCCGGCGTCCCGCACGCCACCGACGAACCCGGTTTCGACGCCGAGCCCGGCACGTTCTGGCCCGGTTCCACCCTCACCTTCTCGTGCCCGGACGGCCTCTCGCTCTTCACCGGCGACGGCGTCATGCCCGCAGGCGACGAGCGGCTCGCGATCTCGTACCTGACGCTGAGCCGCACCGTCGGAAGCGGGCCGGTCGAGGGCTTCCCGCTCTTTGTCACCGTCGACGGCGGATGGCACCGCCACTTCGTCTTCGAGGCGACCCGGGCCGACGGCGGCCTGCCGCAGCCGGCGATCTACGTGCTGCCGATGGTCCTCGCGACCGACCAGCCGGGCGTCGAGGCGACCGAGGAGTTCTTCATCGTGTTCAACGACGGCTTGAGCGAGGCGGAGCACGACGCCGCGATCGCGTGGGTCGAGGAAAATCTGGCCGGCGGGCACCCCTGCGCGGCCGACCTCGACCACGACGGCTCGGTCGGCGGCGGCGACCTGACGGTCCTGCTGTCGGCCTGGGGCGGCGCGGGCGGGGCCGCCGATCTCGACGGCGACGGCAACGTCGGGGCG
>JBEIUL010000133.1:0-6507 GCA_040374395.1 Phycisphaeraceae bacterium | reverse complement strand
GTTCGGTCGGGAAGGAGCGGTCCACCTTCTTGGCGAGCTCGGGCTCGGCGGTGCACGCGCAGACGAGGGGTAGGGTCACGAGGGCGATCGTGCGGGCGAGGGATTGGCGGTTCATGGATGGCTCCTGATGCGGAAGGAGCGTGAGGATGGGAGGGCAAGGGCCGCTCCGCAATCGACCGGACCGGCTGCTTGCGGGATCCGCATCGGGCCTTCACGGGATCTTTGCGCGAAGCGCTTGCGGCGTGTTCATCGAGGATTTGCGTTCCCTTTTGGTTCAGGAAGTGTTTAGGCGGCCTGGTGCCCCCTGCCGCCATCGCGGCTGGCGATTGCGTGAGTCGGCAACGGGAACTGAGCGCCGATCGTTCAGGTTGCGCTCAGCCCGCAAAGCCCGTTCACGTGGGCCACGTCAAGGAATCGTGGCCGTACCGTCAACGCCCCCGTGCGTCCGGACGGTCCGAGGCGTCGCGGGATCCGTTCGTGAACCACTTCCCGGAGATTTCCATGAACCTCGCCGCACGAACCGGTCCGGCGCTCGCGGTCGCCGCCCTCGCGACCCCACTTTTCGCCGCGTCCGGAACCGACGACACCGATGCCCGCCTCAACGAGCTCATCCGCCGCAACGACGAGCTCGCCGCCAAGGTCGAACGCCTCGAGCGGAACCAGTCCGACGACGGCACCTGGCTGACCGACGCCCGCGCCGCCGAGATCCGCGCGATCGTGCAGGACACGCTCGCCGACGCCGACACCCGCGCCTCGCTGCAGGGCGACGGCGCGACCGGCGGCTGGAACAAGGGCTTCTTCCTCGCCAGTCCGGACGGCTCGTTCCGCATGAACATCAAGGGCCAGATCCAGGTCCGCTGGGCCTACGACTACCGCGAGCGGCCGTCGAGCGTGAGCGAGAACTGGACCGAGGGCGGATCCGAGAACACCTGGGGCTGGGAGATCCGCCGGGCGAAGCTCGCCTTCACCGGCTACGTGGTCGACCCGAGCTGGGAGTACGAGTTCCAGCCGATCTGGAACCGCAACGGCGGCTCGTCGGGCGGCGGCGCGATCGAGAACATGTACATCCGGAAGACGTTCTCGTCGTTCGGCGGGTCGACGGCGATCCGCGTCGGCCAGTACAAGGTGCCGTTCAACAAGGAAGAGCTCGTATCGAGCTCGAGGCAGCTCGCCGCCGAGCGATCGCTCGTGAGCGACGTCTTCACCGGCAAGTTCTCGCAGGGCATCGAGCTGACGCAGACCTGGGACGCCCTCCGCCTCACGGGCTTCTACGGCGACCGCATGCGGGCGAACTCGACGATCGTGAACACCTCGTCCGGCCAGTCCGGCAACGTCCTCGAGTCGGCGAACAGCCAGGCCTACTCGGCGGCGTTCCAGGTCGACTACGCGGTCGCGGCCCGGGCCGACTGGAAGGCGTTCGGCACGTGGAAGCAGCTCGACGACCTGACCTCGGTCGTCGGCGAGGAGTGGGGGCTCGGCGTCGGCGTCGCCGTCATGGCCCAGAACTTCCGCGGGGTGCCGGCGACCTCCACGGTGTCCGGCGTCACCTTCCTGAATCCCTCGTCGATGTGGGGCCTGACCGGCGACGTGACCGCCGACTTCGGCGGGCTGAGCCTCTTCGTCTCGGGCATCTACCGCCAGGTGCAGCTCGGTTCCGAAGCGCTCACCCGCAGCGGCGGCCGCAACGACACGCTCGACCAGTGGGGTGCGGTCGCCCAGGTCGGCTTCTTCGCGGCCGACGATCTCGAGCCGTTCGTCCGCTACGAGATCGGCAGCACCGACACCGACCAGTACCGCGTCGCGAACGCGACGGCCAAGGCCGTCGATGCCGAGGGCGACAGCGTCCTGACCGTCGGCGCGAACTGGTACCCGGCCGGCTCGGCGAACAAGGACATCAAGTTCACCGGCGACGTCGGCATCGGCTTCACGCCCATCGTCGACTTCGCGTCGACCGGCGCGAACTGGCAGGCGGCGATCCAGCCGTCGAACGGGTCGGGCCAGGATTACGACTCGACGCAGGTCGTGGTCCGCATGCAGCTGCAGCTGCTCTTCTGAGTTCCTTCCCACGCTCCTGAATCGGCGGCCCGGACCCTCGACGGCGAGGATCCGGGCCGCTTTCGTCCGTTCAGCTCGCTTCCGGTCCCGCCGTGCGCAGCAGCCGCAGCGCGTTCAGCACCACGACCACCGTGCTGCCCTCGTGGCAGACCACCGCGATCGGCATCGGCACGAAACCCGCGGTCGCCGCCACGGTCAGCACCACCACCGTGCCCATCGAGATGAGCACGTTCTGCAGGATGACGCGGCGGGCGCGGCGGCTGAGGTCGACGGCGAACGGCAGCTTCCGCAGGTCGTCGCTCATGAGCGCGACGTCGGCGGCCTCGATCGCGACGTCGGTGCCGCCGGCGCCCATCGCGATGCCGACGGTCGCGGCCGCGAGGGCGGGGGCGTCGTTCACGCCGTCGCCGACCATGGCGACGGCCTTGTCGCGGGCGAGCAGGGCCTGGATCTCCTCGATCTTCCGCTCGGGCAGAAGCTCGGACCGCACCTCGTCGATGCCGACCTCGCGGCCGATCGCGTCGCCGACCGGCTTCGCATCGCCGGTGAGCATGACGATCGGGAAGACGCCGAGCTCGCGAAGGCGGGCGAATGCCGCCTTCGCTTCCGGTCGCGGGCGATCCATCAGGGCGAGCAAGCCTGCCGGCGTGCCGTCGATCGCGACCCCGACCACGGTGCGGGCCTGCCGCTCGAGGTCAAGGGCGTGTCGCTGGAGCCCGTCCGGCAGCCTCGGAAGATGCTCGCCGTCGAAGGTCCGCAGGCTGGCGATCGCGACGTGGCGACCGTCGACTTCCGCCTCGATCCCGCGGCCCTGTCGCTGCACGAGGCCGCGGGCCGGCCGCGGCTCGACGCCCTTCTCGCGGGCCGAAGCGACGACCGCCCGGGCCAGCGGATGGTGCGAGAGGTTCTCGACGCTCGCCGACAGCTCGAGCAGCCGCCGCTCGTCGCCGTCGAGGGCGACCGTCTCGGTGACCCGCGGATGACCGGTGGTGATGGTGCCGGTCTTGTCGATCGCGAGCGAGCGGACGGTGCCGAGCGCCTCGAGGTACTTGCCGCCCTTCACGAGCACGCCCGCCCGCGCCGCCCGCGCGATGCCCGCCAGCACCGCGGCCGGCGTCGAGAGGGCGAGCGCGCACGGCGACGCGCCGACCAGCACCGTCATCGCCCGCAGGAACGCCTCGCGGCCGTCGAGCCAGCCGACGAGCGGCGCCCCGACCGCGATCGCGACGGTGACCGCGATCACGCCCGGCACGTACACGCGGATGAAGCGATCCGCCGCCCGCTGCGTCGGCGACTTCTGGGCCTGCGCCTCGGCGACGAGGCGGATCATGCGGGCCATCGTCGACTCCGACGAGAGCTTCGTGACGCGGATGAAGAGCACGCCGTCGCCGTTCAGCGTGCCGGCGAAGACCGCCGACCCGGGTTCCTTCTCGACGGGAATGCTCTCGCCGGTGATCGGGCTCTGGTCGACCGCCGAGCGTCCGTCGGCGACCGAACCGTCGGCGGGAATCCGCTCGGCCGGCCGAACGATGACCTCGTCGCCGACGCGAAGTTCCTCGACGGGAATCTCCCGCTCGGTGCCCTCGCGCCGCACGCGGGCCCACTTCGGGGCGATCCGCCCGAGGGCCCCGATCGCCGACTTCGCCTGCCCCATCGCGTGTTCTTCCAACGCGTGACCGATCGCGAAGAGCAGGAGCAGCAGTCCGCCCTCGACCCACTCGCCGACCGCGGCGGCGCCGGCCGCGGCGACCACCATGAGGAAGTCGACGTCGAGGTGGAACCGGCGGAGTTCGGAAAGGCCCGTCTTCAGCGGCCCGAGGCCCGCGACGACGTAGCAGGCGCCGTAGGCCGGAATCGCCGCGGCGAGACCGAACGACTTCTCGAGGCCGAATCCGGCCGCGAGCGCGACGCCCGAGGCCACGGGCACCGCGAACTCGCGGCTCCGTTCCCACCAGGTGGGCGCGGGCTCGGGGTCCCCGGGGCGGGAACGGACGGCGTCGGAAGCAGGGGCGGGCGCGACGATGGTGCGATTGTATCGGTCGGTTTCCCCGTCCCGGTCGAACCGGATCGTGGCCCTTCGGTCATGATGCGGCGATGCGACACGCACTTCCCGTCCTGGTCGTTGCCTCGCTCGCGGCGCCGCTTGCCGCCGAGGTTCAGGTTCCCGCGATCTTCTCGCCGCACGCGGTGCTCCAGGCCGACCGGCCGCTTCCGGTCTTCGGCACCGGCACGCCCGGCGAGGCGGTGACCGTCGAGTTCGGCGAGGTCCGCGGCTCGACCACCGTCGGAGCGGACGGCCGCTGGCTGGTCGACCTGCCGCCGCAGGAGCCGAGCGCGACGCCGCGGATGCTGGTCGTCGCGGGCACGAACCGCATCGAGATTCCCGACGTCCTTGTCGGCGAGGTCTGGCTCTGCTCGGGCCAGTCGAACATGGAGTGGCCGTTGGTCGCGACCGCGAAGTCGGCCGAGTTCATCGCGGCGGCGACCGATCCGCTCATCCGCGTCTTCAAGGTGCCGCACGTCGTCGCGAGCGATCCGAAGACCGATGGCCCCGGCCAGTGGACGGTCTCGAGCCCGCAGGTCGCGGGGAACTTCACGGCGGTCGGCTACCACCTCGCGCGGCGGCTGCGGAGCGAGCTGAACGTGCCGGTCGGCATCCTCGACATCAACTGGGGCGGCACCCGCATCGAGCCGTGGATCCCGAAGGCCGACGCCCGCGGCGACGCCACGCTGGCCGCCGCGATCGACGCGTGGGACGCGAGGGTCGCGGCGTTCCGGGTAAGGTCCGATGCGGAACGCAAGGCCGATGCGGTCGCCCGCGAGAAGACCTGGCGAGCGGAAGCCGCCCGTTGGCTCGACGAGGGCCTCCGCGAGGATCCCGGCGTGGTGGGCCGTTGGATGGACGGTGGGAGCGACGATGGATGGCAGAACGAGAACTTGCCCGGCGAATGGAGTTTTCTCGATCCGTCGCTCCGCGGTTTCGACGGGACGGTCTGGTTTCGCCGCACGATCAGGATCCCGTCGGCCTGGGTGGGAAAGCCGCTTGATCTGCGGCTCGGCGCCATCGACGATGCCGACCGAACGTACTTCGCCGGCACGGGCGTCGGCGCGACCGGCGTCGATTGGACATTGCGGCGCCAGTACACCGTTCCCGCGTCGCTCGTGAAGGCCGGTCCCATGACGCTCGCCGTCGCGTGCATCGATACCTCGGGCGCCGGCGGATTGATCGGACCGGCGGACGCGATGTGGATCGCGCCGACCGGCGCCGCGGAATCGGAACGTATCCGACTCGACGGCGCCTGGTCGTGGCGCCGTGGCGGCGGCGTGCCCAAGGGAAACCCGCCCGTGCGCCCCGAGCCCGAGCCGACCGAACCTTCGCCGTCGCACCCGTCTGCGATCTGGAACGCGATGGGGGCGTGGGTCGCCCCGTACGCGATCCGCGGCGCGACGTGGTACCAGGGCGAGTCGAACGCGGGCGAGGCCGAGGCCTACCGCGGTCACCTCACGCGGCTCGTCGCGGCATGGCGGGCGGCGTTCCGCGATCCGCAGATGCCGTTCGGCGTCGTGCAGCTCGCCGCGTTCATGAAGGCGAAGCCCGACGAGCCGGTCGAGGGCGGTTGGGCGAACCTCCGCGAGTCGCAGCGGCTCGTCGCGGCGGACGTTCCCAAGGTCGGGCTGGTGGTCGCCCTCGACATCGGCGACGCCGACGACATCCATCCCCGCGACAAGGACACGGTAGGGCAGCGGCTTTTCCTCTGGTCGCTCGCCGACGCCTACGGGCGCGAGGGAACCGCCGAGGGTCCGGACTTCCGCGCGATCGAGATCGAGGGCAACGAGATCGAGATCGAGTTCGCGAACGCCGACGGGCTTCGCACCCGCGACGGCAAGACGCCCGCGGGCTTCGCGATCGCGGGCAAGGACGGCGTCTTCCGCTGGGCGAATGCCCGGATCGACGGCGACGAGGTCATCGTGTCGCATCCCGACGTGCCCGAGCCGGTCGCCGTCCGCTACGCGTGGCAGAACAACCCGGTCATGGCGAACCTCGTGAACGGGGCGGGCCTGCCGGCGTCGAGCTTCCGCAGCGACTGAGTTTCCGCGGAAATCCCCTCGATCCGGTTGCCGGGCGGGCGACCGGCAGTAGGCTCCGGGCATGAGGTACGGGCCGATCGCGATCTTCGGGGCTGCGGTCGCGGGCGCGGCGCTCGTGGCGATGCCCGAGCCGGGCGATCGCGGGTTGCCGCCGGCGCCGCTGGCGGCAGCGGTGCGCAACTCGTGCCTCGATTGCCATTCGGCGGACGATCCGGAAGGCGGGGCGTCGCTCACGGCGATCGCCGAGGATCCTCGGTCGGCGCCGGCCGGCCTGCTGCGTCGCGTGCGCGACCGGCTCGCGCGGCGCGACATGCCGCCGGGCGACGATCCCGACGGTCGGCCGTCGGTGCGTGAGTATGAGCG
>JBEIUL010000031.1:0-11661 GCA_040374395.1 Phycisphaeraceae bacterium | reverse complement strand
TCAGCCGGTGGCGGGCCGCGATGGCGGCGAGCTGCGGCTCGATCCCGAAGCGATCCTCGGTGAGCTCGGGCAGCATCGGACGGAGGGCCTCGATCGCAAAGAGCTTGTGGCAGCACTCCCTGTCGTGGATCGCGAGCCCGGTGAGCAGGTTGCTGGCGCCGGTGAGCAGCCGATTGAGGAATCGATGGGCCCGCCTCTTGATCCGTGGATCGTCGGCGGCGCCCCAGCGGTTCCCGAAGATCGCGTCGTGCCCGGGAAGCCGCTCGAGCAGCGTCGCGAGGTCCTGCGGGTCGTACTCGAGGTCGGCGTCGTGGATCGCCGCGGCGTCCCCGTCGCCGGCCCGCGACGCGGCGCGGGCAAAACCGGTGCGGATCGCCGCGCCCTTCCCGCGATTGACCTCATGCCGGACGAGCGTCGCCCCGTGGGTGCGGCACGCGTCCGCGGCGATCCGAGCCGCCGCGGGTTCCGACCCGTCGTCGACGACCGTGACCTCGGCCCGCCAGCCGTCGGGCCAGCGGACCTTCCCGAACGCGGTCAGCACCGCATCGAGCGTCCCGGGCTCGTTGAAGCAGGGGACGACGACGTGGAGGACCGGCATGCGGGGCGCGTCCGGTCGCGGTCAGGCCTGCTGCGGACCCTTGCCGGCGATCGCGTCGCGCATCTGCGTGTCGGCGACGACGTTCCGCATCCGGTACAGGTCCATGAGCCCGAGATTCCCGCTCCGCAGCGAGTCGGCGGTGGCCTTCGGGATCTCGGCCTCGGCGAGGATCACGAGGGCCCGGTTCTTCTGCGCCTCGGCCTGGTGCTCGGCCTCCTGGGCCTGGGCGAGCGCGCGGCGCTTCTCGGCCTCGGCCTGGTAGCGCTTGGTGTCGGCTTCGGCCTGCGAGGCCTGGAGCTGGGCACCGATGTTCTCGCCCACGTCGACGTCGGCGATGTCGATCGAGAGGATCTCGAACGCGGTCGCCGCGTCGAGGCCCTTCGCGAGCACGGTCTTCGAGATCCGGTCGGGATTCTCGAGCACCGCCTTGTGGCTGGTCGCCGAGCCGATGGTCGAGATGATGCCCTCGCCGACGCGGGCGATGATGGTCTCCTCGGTGGCGCCGCCGATGAGCCGCTCGATCGCGGTCCGCACCGTGACCCGGGCCCGGACCTTGAGCTGGATGCCGTCCTGCGCGACCGCATCGATGGTGTCGCGGCCGCTCTGCACGCTGGGGCAGTCGATGACCTTCGGATAGACCGAGGTCTGCACCGCCTCGAGGATGTCGCGGCCGGCGAGGTCGATGCCGGTCGCGTCCTTCCACGAGAGCCGGATGCTCGCCTTGTCGGCGGCGATGAGGGCCCGCACCACCTTGCTCACGTCGCCGCCGGCCATGTAGTGGCTCTCGAGCAGGTCGGTCGAGATGTCGAGGCCGGCCTTCTTCGCGCTGATCCGGTTGATCACGATCACATCCGGGCGCACCTTGCGGAAGCGCATGACGATGAGGCCGACCAGGCTCACCGGGGCGCCCGAGAGGGCCGCCTGGAGGAAGAGCTGGAGGGCCTGCGAGATGAAGGCGAGCAGCACCAGGCCGATGAGGGCGAGGATGCCGCCTCCGATCCAGAGGATGGCGTCGGGGATCGCGGCGAGGACGAGGGTCATGGCGAGGACTCCCTTAGGTTGGGGCGGGAAGGTTAGCACGCCCGGACGGCCGGACACGGAGCAGCCCCTCGGCCGCCGACACGATGCGGACCGCCGTTCCCGACTCGATCAGGCCGCTCTCGGCGACCGCGTCCAGCCTTCGCCCGTCGAGACGGATGAACCCGGCCGGCCGCAGGTCGGTCTCGGCGACCGCGTCGAGTCCCACGAGGGCATCGAGCGCCGTCTGCCGCGAGCGTCGGGCCGCGGTCCGGGCGGCCTCGACCGCTTCGGGATCGGTCACGTCATGTTCGGGAAGTTCCTCGCCGGCGCCGTCGAAGGTGCGTGACGGCGTGCCCTCGTCGACCGCAAGCCTCCGCGCGATCGGGGAGCGGACCCAGATCCGCGCGAGCCCCAGCACGAGGAACGGCGACGCGATCGCCGAACCCATGAGGAGCAGCAGGCCGCCCGTCACGCTGTAGAGGAACATCGAGACCACGCTCGCGACGAACGAGGTTCCGCAGAGGACGCCGAGCAGCCCGCCGGTCGGGATGAAGATCTCGAGCGCCAGCAGCACGAGGGCGAGCAGCAGCAGCGAGATCGAGGCGACGAGGTACGTGTCGGACCCGAGGGCCAGCACGGCGGTCACGGCTCGACCTCCTCGACCACCGCGCCGAGCGAGTCGCGGGACGTGATGCGGACCCGGGCCCCGAGCGGGATCCACGCCCCGCCGCTGCGCACGTCGACGATCGCGTCGCCGAACGCCGCCCGCCCGGCCGGCCGCAGATCGGTGATGGCCTCGCCGACCTCGCCGATGCCCGCTGCGGGCCTCGTCGGGGGCGGATCGATCGCCGACGGCGACGCGACGGTGGTATCGACCACGATCGAGCGGAAGAGCTGGAGGTTTCGCGAGGTCCGGAGCAGCGCCCAGATCCCGCCGCCGGCGAGGGCGAACGAGCCCAGCGTCGCGAAGAGTCCGGTCAGCAGGCTCGCCTGGCTCTGCGGCGAGCCGAGGTCGCGACCGACGAACGCGAAGACGAGGCCCGCCAGCAGGCACGCGGCCCCGAGGAAGCCGGCGATGCCCGTACCGGGCAGCACGAGCAGCTCGACCGCGACGAGCCCGAGCCCGACCGCGATCAGCATCAGTTCCCACCACTCGGCCATGCCCGCGACCGTCGGCGCCGCGACGAGGGCCACGAGGATCGCGGCCCCGGCCAGCCCGAACACGCCGAAGCCCGGCGTACCGAGCTCGATGAGGAAGCAGACCAGCATCGCCGCCACGAGCACCAGCCGCACCGGCCAGCTCATCAGGAAGCGGGCGAAGCCTTCCGACCAGGTCTCGTCGAGGCGGACGATCGCGGTCTCGGCCGACGTCGCGCCGAACCAGCGGGCGAGGGCCTCCTCGTCGGCGATCTCGGCCCGGGCGAG
This sequence comes from Phycisphaeraceae bacterium, assembly GCA_040374395.1. Taxonomy (GTDB): domain Bacteria; phylum Planctomycetota; class Phycisphaerae; order Phycisphaerales; family SM1A02; genus JBEIUL01. Next base: position 8,618 of record JBEIUL010000031.1, on the reverse strand, counting down.
CCCGTACGCGACGGCCTCGTCGGCCCGCAGCGTGACAAGCTCGTCCGCGGTGTCGAACGGCCCGAGCAGCCGCCAGCGGCCGCGCTCGGCCGCGTCGACGCGGGGGGCGAGGGGAAGCGAGGGCTCCTCCGAAACCAGCGGCGTTCCCGACTCGTCGACGGACGCGGGGGGAGGCGGGGGCGGGGGTACGGCACGAGGGCCGGACCGCGGCGGCTCCTCGCCGAAGAGCGTCGCGTACTCGGTCGCGTCGACGAACATCCGGGTTCCGTCGTCACGCTCGACGAGCCACGACTCCTCGGCCACGTTGACGAAGCCCCGCACGAGACGCTCGTCGTGGCCGTGACGGCGGGCGCTCTCCTCGACCTCGGCCAGGACCGGGCTCTCGAGCTTCGCGCGTTCCGCCGCGGGCAGCGGCTCGATGCCGGTGAACGGCGAAACCGCGATCGGGGCCGCGTCGCCGATCGCCGCCCCGGGCGCGACGAGGATCTCGCGACAGGCCAGGGCGGTGATCGCGCCGGCGCTGAAGGCGCGAGGCCGCACCCACGCGACGGTGTTCGCGGGTCCGGACGTCTTGATGAGGTGCGTGAGGGCCAGCGTCGCGTACAGGTCGCCGCCCGGCGTGTCGAGCTCGAGCACGATCGCATCGCACCCCGCGGCCTTGGCTTCCTCGAGCCGGCGTTCGACCGAGCGGAGGGTGAGGTCGTCGATCGGCCCCTCGATCGAGATCAATCCGATCCGCGAGGCCCGCCGCGACGCGGGGATCGAGCCGCTCCCGTCGACCGGCGCGAGGCCGGCCAGCAGCGAGAACGCGGCGACGAGCAACGTCGCCCACCTCGCGGCCGTCCATCCCTCCTCGCCTCGAACGGGGCGTCGCATGGGCCGCGAGTATAGGAACGGGTGCGGACCGCGATCCGGCCCTGGAAAAAGACCGCGGGGCCGGCATCGAGCCGGCCCCGCGGGGTTCATGCGGTCCTCGTCGCCGGGCACGCCCGGCGGGCGTCGACGGTCAGTCCCAGGTGATCGTGAAGGTGTACTGGGTTCCGCCGCCGGTCACCGACTTGCACATCGTCAGGAAGATGTCCGACTTGTTGAGGCCGGTGAAGGTCTCCTCGAGGAAGACGTTGTCGTCGACTTCCGCGGTGCCGTTGGTGAGCTTGCGGGCGCCTTCCGGCTGGAAGTTCTTCTCGTAGGTGACGTGACCGTCGTTCCAGCAGAGGCCGCCTTCCCACGAGTTGCGGCCGCCGTGGATCTCGAGCGTCTTGCTGGCGTTGTAGTCGGCCGCCGCGTACGAGCCGTTGCGGACGCCGCGGTTTCCGACGACCGCGTGCTTGGAGTCGAACGACTCCTTCCACTGCTGGGCCTTCCGGCCGCCGTCGAGGTTCATCGTGCCGTAGGAGACGTTGCAGCGGGCCTGGAGGTCGGCGTCGAAGCGGTCATCCCAGTAGATGTCCTGGACGATGTCGTACTTGTTGTAGTTGAAGTCCGACGCGATCGCGACGTTCGAGCTCGACTCGCTCGGGCTCACGCAGATCTGCGGCGAGATCATGTTCTGCATGATGCAGTACGAGTAGAGGTTGTCGTGCGAGTTCTTGGTGATGTCCTCGGCGCCCTTGCCCGGGATCTGCTGACCGTTCACCGCCAGGCGGTTCACCTGGCCCGGGGTCGGGAAAGCGCCGTTGAACTCACGGGCGGCCGTGGTCCAGGCCTTGTGGATCTGGTTGAGCTGCGTGGAGTCCTTCACCTGGCGGGCCGTCATGTGGGCCTTGGCGAGGGCGGGAAGGAGCAGGCCGAGGAGCAGGGCGATGATCGCCATGACCACGAGCAGCTCGACGAGGGTGAATCCTTTGGTTCGCTTCATTTCGTGCTTCCTCCTTTGGGAAGGGTGAGGGGCGAGGGGCAAGCGGGAGGTCCCGCGAAGTCCCCGGCGACGGTTTCCCGCCGCCGGGGGAGGAATCGAGGTCGGGTCAGGTCAGCTCGACTGCTGGCCGTTGGTCAGCTTCTCGGGCGCCTCGACCGAGCCGGTCTGGGCGTTGGCCGGGTTGCCGATGGCGATGCACATCCACGTGTCGCCGGCGAGCTTGCCGAGGCAGCCGCCGCTGGTGAAGTCCCACATGTAGATGTTGTCCTTCGACAGGTTGATCGAGCCGCACTCGTAGGCGATGTTGTTCGGGTAGAACGTCTTGTACAGCTCGGTGTGGTTGTCGGCGTGGGTCACGTTGCCGGCCCACTCCTTCGGCGAGCCGTGGAGCTGGAGCGTGTAGCTCAGCTTGTACGAGTCGCCGGTGATCTTGCCGTTGAAGGTGCCGCGGGTGCCGAGCAGCGGCTTGGTGCTGTCGGAGGTGTTCCGCCAGAAGCTCTTCTTCCGCTCGCCGCAGAGGGCGTTGTGGGCGTAGGAGGTGTGGCAGAACGGGTTGGTGCCGGAGCCCGGGGCGAGGTGGATGTTCGCGAAGAACGTCGCGTCCCAGTAGCTGTCGGCGGTGGGGTCGTAGGCCCGGTAGTTGTAGTCCTTCTTCTCGACGACGACCGGATTGGCCTCGGTCGGCCCGATCAGCAGGTCGGGGTTGAAGTACTCCTGGGCGACCATCGACGAGTAGAGGTTCGCGGTGTTGTTCCGCGCCCAGTCTTCGTCGCCCTGGCCCGGGACGTTCACCGTGCCGCCCTGGCCGCCGAGGGGGGCGGGCTTGCGGTTGATGAGACCGGGGGTCGGGAGCTTGCCGCCCTGCTCGTTCTGGGCGAAGGTCAGCATCGACTTGTGGATCTGGGTGATGTTGTTGGCGTCCTTCACGGACTTGGCATTCTGCTGGGCCTTGGCCAAGGCCGGCAGGAGCAGGCCGATGAGGAGCGCGATGATCGCGATCACCACCAGCAGCTCGACGAGGGTGAAGCCCTTGGAGAGGTGCTTCTTCATGGAACGGATCCTCCTGTTAAGGGGGCTGGAAAGGAAACGGGGCAGACAGTCCGCGAAATGCGGAACGATGAACGGTGGGCGGGCCGGTTGCGGCCCGGACACCGGGGGTACGTGGGCGATCGCGGGGAGACCCTCCCTGCCGAGCCGAAACCCGTGGAGCCCGTCCTGGCAGCCCCGAACGGGGAACCGGATGGGCGGGGTGTGCGGCAACCAACGCCGGTACGGCGTTCGGTTTCGGCTGGAGAAGGTCGTTGGACCCTCAGCGACTCGATCCGAGGTCCTCCGAAACCTGCCGGTGCGGCACGAGCCGAGGCGGGGGAGGACCAGCGACTGGATGTCGACCGTGCGGCGGATGAGGTGGTCGGGGGACCGACCGAATGAGGGCAGGGTGATCGGGTAACCGGTTGAACCAGTGAAACTGGGCCGGGACCGTCTCGGGAAGCCGTTTCCGCGATGAGGATTGCCGGGGGTATTGATCCGGCGGAAGGCGGAGCGGGCGAATGCCGCACGAGTCAGGATGTCGGACGGAAGATAGTCCGCACGAAGGTGGTGTCAAGTTCCCGCGAAGGGACGGAAAGCGGATACTTTCGAGAAGGCCCTCGGGTCTCGGGGTGGTCGCCCCACCCGGGATCGGACCGAATCGCCCTCTCCCCTAACCACCGGAGCCCCCGTGTCGAGCGTCGCCAACCGCCTGAAGGAACTCGGAATCGCCCTTCCTCCCGCACCCAAGCCGGTCGCTGCCTACGTCCCGGCCGTCCGAACCGGGAACCTCGTGTTCGTGAGCGGGCAACTGCCGTTCGCGAACGGCGCCCTCCTCGCCACCGGGCCGGTGCCCTCGAAGGTCGGGCTTGAACCCGCCCAGGCGGCTGCCCGCCAGTGCGTGCTGAACGGACTGGCGATCCTCTCGGACGTCCTCGGCGGCGACCTCGACCGGGTCGAGCGGATCGTCCGGATCGGAGTGTTCGTGCAGTCCGATTCCGGCTTCGGCGACCAGCCCAAGGTCGCCAACGGGGCGAGCGAACTCCTGCAGCAGATCTTCGGCGAGCGGGGGCGCCACGCCCGGGCCGCCGTGGGCACGAACGCCCTGCCGCTCGACGCGTCGGTCGAGATCGAGTTCCTGGTCGAGGTCCGCGGCTGACGGTCGGGCGGCCCCGGACCCGCCGCTAGCCGGCGAGCACGATCGCGAGCAGCACGAGATTCAGGATCAGGCTGATCCCGAGGCCGATCACGAGACCGATCCCGGGTCGGCTCGGCGGCAATGCCGTCACCGGGCCCGCGGGAGCCGCCTGCGCGGACTGGGCCACGCTCGCGAAGTCGACCGCGGGCCGGGCGTACCGCGGTTCCTCGCCGCGGGCGACGAGATCGAGGTCGGTGATGAGTTCCCGCGCCGTCGGGTAGCGATCCTTCGGGTTCTTCGCGAGCATCATCTCGATGACCTGCGAGAGCCCGGCCGACAGCTGGGGATTCAGGTGGTCCGGCGGGGTGAGCGGCTCCTTCAGGTGGTGCTTCATCACCTCGCCCGGGGTCTTGCCCTCGAAGGGGACCCGTCCGGTCACCAGGTGGTAGAGCGTGCCGCCGAGGCCGTAGATGTCGGCCGGCGGGCCGATGTCGACCGCGCCGCGGATCTGCTCGGGGCTGATGTAGTACGGCGTGCCGAACGCCCGACCGCTCTCGGCCTCGGCGGCCTCCTTGTCGGAGATCGCGCGGGCGAGGCCCAGATCGGCGAGCTTCACGATGCCCGCGGTGTTGATCATCAGGTTCTTCGGCTTGATGTCGCGATGGATGAAGCCCTGCTCGTGGGCGTGCTTCAGGGCCGAGGCGACCTGGCGGATGATCTCGATCGCCTCCTTCTCGGGCACCCGCTTGCGGGCCACGATGCGGTCGTGCACGGTGTCGCCGTCGACGTACTCCATGACGAAGTAGTGGTGCTCGCCGGCCTGGCCCACGTCGTAGGCGCCGACGATGTTCGGGTCGTTCAGCTTCGCCGCGGCCCGACCTTCCTTGTAGAACCGCTCGATGAACTTCGGGTCGGCGGAGAACTTCTTGGGCAGGACCTTGATCGCGACGAGGCGGTCGAGGCTGAGCTGGCGGCCGAGGAAGACGGTGGCCATCGCGCCGGCACCGAGCTTCCGGATGATCTTGTAGCCCGGGATCCGCTGGCTCGAGCGGTCGGCCTCGAGGTCGCCCCGCAGCCGCTGGGCCTGCTTCCGGGTCACGAACTCGCGATCGACCAGCACGTCCTCGAGGGTGCGGGGGGTTCCGCGGACGGCGGCCGTCCGGACCTCCTCCGCGCACTGCTGAAGCTCCTCGGGCGACATCAGGCCCCGGTCGACCACGAGCCGCCCGAACACGGTGTCGAGGCTCGATCCGGCCCGGCTCCCCTCGCCCGGCGAGGTGCCCGCCGACGGCGACGGGGTCGGCGGGACGACGGTCGGCTCGTCGCCGTCCGCGGCGAGGCCGATCGGCTTCGCGGCCGGGGGGCGGTCGCGGTCGGGGGTTGGTCCGGATGGGTCGGTGGGCACGCGTTCGCTCCGATCGGCGTGTCGGACGGGGAAGCATCCGGGGTTCGGCATCCGCCGTCAACCGTCGCGACGCATTCGCGACTCGGGGGATACGTCGCGACCGGACGGTTGGATGCCCCTTCCTATACTCGGCCGCGGTCCCGAACGACCGGCGGAGCGCGTGCCCCCGAATCCCAAGCCAAGGATCCTGCTCATCCGGCCGAGCGCCCTCGGCGACGTCTGTCGCTCGGTGCCGGTGGCGGCCAGCCTTCGGTCGGCGTTTCCGGACGCGACCGTCTCGTGGCTGGTCCAGGATTCCTTCCGTGATGCCGTGCGGGCCCACCCGGCCGTCGACGAGGTGATCGAGTTCCCGCGTGGCCGCCTCGCGGGTTGGTGGCGGAATCCAGCCTCGGCTGCGGCCACGTGGAGGTTCTTCGCGGGACTCCGCGGGCGATTCGACCTCGTGGTCGACGCGCAGGGCCTCTTCCGAAGCGGGCTCATGGCGTTTGCGACCGGGGCGCCGCGGCGGATCGGGTTCGCGGATGCAAGAGAGGCCGGATGGCTCGGGGTGAACGAGCGGATCCGGGTCGGCGAGCGGCACGCCGTCGAGCGCATGCTCGGGCTGCTCGCCGGTGCGGGCATCCCGCCGGTGGCCGATCCGCGGCTCGTCGCGCCGGCCGACTCGGTCGCGGGTTGGCGCGAGCGGTCGCGTGAGCTCGGCGCCGGCGGCGAGGGCACCCGTTATGCGGTGCTCGCGACGACCAGCCGCTGGATCTCGAAGGAATGGCCGGCGGAGCGGTGGAAGTCGTTCGCGTCGGCGCTGCTCGAACGCGGGTTCGCCTCGATCGTGCTGTGCGGCTCGGCGGGAGAGCGGGAACGGGTGGAAGCCGCGCGACCCGGGGGCACCGCGGGCGAGCGGGTGGTGAACGCGGCCGGACGGACGACGATCGGCGAGACGATGGCGGCGATCGCGGGCGCGTCGCTGGTCGTGGCCAACGACAGCGCGGCGACGCACATGGCGGTGGGCTTCGGACGTCCGCTCCTCTCGCTCTTCGGCCCGACCGATCCCGGCGAGGCGGGGCCGTTCCGGCGGCCGCGTTCGGTGGTCCGCTCGCCCGCCGTCGAGGGCCGGACGGTGCACTACCGCGACCGGGGGCTCGGCGACTCGATCATGCGGGCGATTCCCGTCGAGGCGGTGCTCGCGGCGCTCGATCGCGGCGACGCCGGGCCGGAGTCCGTGCGGTGAGCGGCCGTCCGCTGGTGCTCGCGAGCGCGTCGCCGCGGCGGCTCGAGCTGCTCGAGGCGGCGGGTTTCCGTCCGCGGCCGGTCGCCGCCGATCTCGAGGACGACGCGGTCCGCGTGCGTTTCCTCATGCCGGCGGCCCTCGTCGAGGCGCTCGCCGCGTTCAAGGCGGCCAGGGTCACGCGGATGCTCGGCGACGAGGGCGAACGCGATGCGGTCGTGGTGGCCGCCGATACGCTCTGCTTCGACGGTTCGCGACCGGTCGGGAAGCCGCGCGACGAGGCCGAGGCGGGGGCGTTCCTGCGGGCCTGGCGGGGATGCCCGCATCGCACGGTGACCGGCGTGTGCGTGCTTGTCGACGGCCGGCGCACGCTCTTCTCCGACCTGGCGACCGTCGAGGTCGGCGACCTCGACGACGGCGAGATCGACCGCTACGTGGCCGGCGGCGGCTGGCGGGGAAAGGCCGGCGGCTACAACCTCGCCGAACGGCTCGCGGCGGGCTGGCCGATCCGCTGCGAGGGCGATCCGACGTCGGTGATGGGGCTCCCGATGCAACGGGTCGTCCCGCTGCTGCGCTCGCTGGGCTGCGGGCCGGACGGGGGCGTGCGGTGATCGCGGTCACGCACCTGCCGGTCGTCGCCGTGGTGCCCCTCGCCTGCGGCCTGCTCGGGCTGGCCGCGTGGTACTGGACGCGCCTCGGCGATCCCGCAGTTCCCGCCGGTCGGCGGCGCCTTCGGCGGATGTCGCTCGGCGCCGCGGTCGCGGGACTGCCGGCGATCGCGGCGGGCTTCTCCATCGTCGATCCCGACGTGCGACGGGTCGCCTACTCGCTGGTGTGGTTCATCGCCCTCGTCGCGATCCTCGCCGCGGTCGGTCTCGCGATGCTCGACGCGGTCGCGTGCCTCGCCGAGCTGCGCCGCGGGCAGCTCCGGCTTCGCGAGGAGCGCCGGCGGGAGATCGAGGCGACGCTGGCCGGGCGGGGAGGCCAGCGATGAGCGGGGGGCCGCTGCCGCCGGGGCTCGCGACGCTCTCGATCCCGCTCTCGTGGATCTACGGCGCCGCGGTGCGCGTCGCCTCGTCGCGGCGCGGCGGGGGAACGGGCGTGCGCAGGCTGCCGGTGCCGGTGATCTCGGTCGGCAACGTGACGGCGGGGGGAACGGGAAAGAGCCCGTTCGTCGCGTGGGCGACGCGGCAGCTCGCGGCCGCGGGTATGCGGCCCGCGATCGCGCTCCGCGGCTACGGCTCGCGCGACCCGGCCCGCGGCGACGAGGCGCTCGAGTACCGCGAGACTTCGCCGGGGGTTCCCGTGCTCGCCGGCGCCGACCGGCACGCGACGGTCCTCGCGGCGATCGCCCGCGGCGCGGACGTCGGCTGCGTGGTGCTCGACGACGGCTTCCAGCACCGCCGGCTCGCCCGCGACCTCGACGTGGTCCTCATCGACGCGACGCGGCCCGGGCTTGACGGGCGGCTGCTTCCCGCGGGCTGGCTGCGCGAGCCGGCGGAGGCACTCCGTCGCGCCGATCTCGTCGTCGTCACGCGGGCGAAGGGCGTCGATGCCGGCCTCGCCGCGACGATCCGCCGGTTCCACGGGCGCGATCCGCTCGCGTGGACCGACCACCGCTGGTCGTCGGTCGAGGTGGTCTCGGCCGCGGGCCCGCGGTCGGAACCGGTCGAGTGGCTGCGGGGCCGCCGCGCCGCGCTTGTCGCGGGCATCGGGAATCCCGCGGCCCTGGTCGCCGCGGCCCGCGAGGCGGGCGTGCTGCTCGACCGCGAGACGATCGGCCGCGATCACGCCCCATGGGCCGGACCGGCCGGTGACGCCGCCCTCGCCACCGGCCGCGGGCCGGGCCTCGTGCTCACCACCGGAAAGGACTGGGTGAAGCTGCGGTCGCGGGCCCTTCCGCCCGGTGTCGAAATCGCGATCCCGCGGCTCGAGATCGCGTTCCTCGCGGGCGAGGCCGAGGCGC
>JBEIUL010000504.1:0-2014 GCA_040374395.1 Phycisphaeraceae bacterium | reverse complement strand
CCGCCCCCGTGCTGCTCGAGAGCCGACTGGAGCTCGTTGCGGTGTCCGACGCGGCGACCGTCGCGGCGGGGGGCCGGTCGTGACGCCGGTCCTGTGCGCGGGCATGATCCGTTCGGGCTCGACGCTGCAGTTCCAGATCGCGGCGGCCATCGTCGAGGCGGCAGGGGCGGGCGAGCGGCTCGCGTGGCAAGCCGAGCCCGCGCTCGAGCGAACGCTCGACGCGATCCGCGGCGAATTCGGGCTTCGGGTCGTGAAGGCCCACGTCTGCACGCCCGGCCTCGCCGGATGGGCGCGGGGCGGGGCGCCGGTCCTCTACGTCCATCGCGACCTGCGGGAGGTCGCCGCCTCGCTCATGCGGAAGTTCCGGATCGGGATCGACGAGCTGCTCGCCCGCCGCTGGCTCGACGGGGCGATCGCCGCGTACGCTGCGTGGACGTCGATGCCGAACGTGCTCGTCCGCCGGTACGGTGAACTCGTCGGGGATCCCGCCGCCGAGGCGGTGAGGATCCACGACTTCCTCGCGCCGTGGCTCGGCGACCGCCGGCTTCCCGAACCACGCCTTCGCGAGATCGGTCGCGACCACGACCTGCCCCGGCAGCGGCAGCGGGTCGCGGAACTGGTCGAGCGGCACGGCCGCGAGATCGGCGCCGACGAGATGCTCTTCGATCCGCGTGAGCTGCTGCACCACGACCATTTCGGGGCGGCCGGAATGGCCGAGGGACTCGCGCCCGAGGGGCGGGCCGAACTGTCCGCCCGCTTCCGAGATTGGCTCCGCGCCGCGGGGTATCGCGCCGATGCATGAGGCCGGCGACGAGGCGTTCGTGCCGCACGCGGGATGGCTGTGCCACGATCCCGGGGACGAGGTCATCCGGCTGCTTCGCCGCGGCACCTTCGAGGCGGCCGAGCAGGCGTTCCTGCGGCTCTTCCTTCGGCCGGGCGACACTTTCCTCGACGGCGGCGCGCACGTCGGGCTCCATTCGATGCACGCGGCGAACGCCGTGGGCTCGAACGGTCGCGGGGTGGTGTCGGTGGAACCGAACCCCTCGACCGCGTCACGCCTGCGGCGGACCCTCGGCCGCAACGGCGCGACCGCCGTCATGGTGGTCGAGGCGGCGCTCTGGGATTCCGACGCCCGCCTGTTCCTGCACGAGGAGGGCGCCGGCCGGGCCGCCTACGCGCGGGTCGAGGCGGCGGCGGCCGGCGACGGCGGCGTCACCGCCACGACCGTCGACCGGCTCGTCGAGCGGTACGGGCCGTTCACGCTCGTGAAGCTCGATCTCGAGGGGGCCGAGCCCGAGGCGCTCGCCGGTGCCGCCCGGGCGATCGCGAGCGGTGCGGTCTCGACGGTGCTCGTCGAATGCACACGGGCGAACCTCGAGCGTCGGGGCTCCACGCCCGGACACCTGGTGGAACGGTTACGTGGTCTCGGCTTCGCGGTGGCGACGCTCTCGGCCGACGGCGCTTCGCTCGAACCCCTGTCTGGGGACGATCCGCTCTGGCACCGCAACCTGCTCGCGACCCGCGATCCCGCCGGCGTCGCCCGGCGCCTCGGCGAGGCGGCGATCGAGGCGAAGGCGATCGCCGCCGATATCGTCAGCCGCGCCGAGGCGTGCCATGCCTTGGCCGAACTCGAGGACCTGCCCCGGCTCCGTTCGCTCGCCGCCGAGTCGGCCGAGTGGAAGGCGTGGGCCGCCCGGTGCGAGTCGATGGCCCGGGCCGAACGGGATCGGGCCGAGGCGTACCGGCGGTGGGCCGAGCGCGCGGAGGGCTCGCTGGCGTCCGAGCGGGAACTCGCGAGGTCGCTTCGTTCGTGGGCCGAGCGAGCGGAGGGCTCGCTGGCATCCGAGCGGGAACTCGCGAGGTCGCTTCGTTCGTGGGCCGAGCGCGCGGAGGGCTCGCTGGCGTCCGAGCGCGAACTCGCGCGGACGCTGCGTTCGTGGGCGGAACGGGCCGAGGCCCAGCGCCTCGAGGCCGTCTCGCACGCGAAGCAGTGGCGGTCCTGGGCCGAGACGCT
>JBEIUL010000293.1:0-3926 GCA_040374395.1 Phycisphaeraceae bacterium | reverse complement strand
CGCGAGCACGCCGTCGGTGCGCTGCTCGAGGGCCTCGACGAGTTCGTACCCGTACATCTCCCGACGCTCGAGCAGCTTCAGCACGGCGACGGGGCCGGCGCCCCGCATGAGTTCACGGTCGATCGGCATGGCAGGCATACTATGGGCGACATAGTGTGCATGTCAAGCCAATCGGCCAAGAACGAAAACCGCACCCGGGGTCGCCGGGTGCGGTGTGGTCGGTCGTTCAGGGTTTCGCTTCGTCCCCTCAGCTCGCCTCGGCCCGCGGGTGGGCCTTGTCGTAGGCGTCCCGCATCCGCTGCGTGGTGAGGTGGGTGTACACCTGCGTGCTCGACAGCGACTGATGCCCGAGCAGCTCCTGCACCGAACGCAGATCGGCGCCGTTGTCGAGCAGGTGGGTCGCGAACGAGTGGCGGATGGTGTGCGGGCTGATGTCCGGGTCGAGGCCGACCTGGGCGAGATACTTCGAGACCTTGCGGCGGACCGAGCGGCTCGACAGCCGGGTGCCGTGCTTGTTCACGAAGAGGGCCTTGTTCGGGTCGGGGGCGAGCCCCGCCCGGGTCATCTCGGAATCGAGCATCTGGACGTAGTGCCGCAGGGCCTGCAGGGCGTGCGTGCCGAGCGGCACGACCCGCTCGCGTCGGCCCTTGCCGCGGATGATGATCGACTCGCCCTGGTCGTTGACGTCGGCGCGGTTGATGCCGACCACCTCGCTCACTCGGATGCCGGTCGAGTAGAGCGTCTCGAGGATCGCGCGGTCGCGGGCCCCGAGCAGGTCGCGGTCGTCGGGGGCCGAGAGCAGCCGCTCGACCTGGTCGACGGTGATGGCCTTGGGCAGCCGCTTCGCCTGCTTCGGCGTGCGGATCATGAGCATCGGATTGCTCGGCACGTGGCCGCGCTTCTCCATCCACTTGTGGAAGGAACGCAGCGTGGCGATCTTGCGGGCCATCGTGGCGGCCGAGTAGTTCTGCTCGCCGAGCTTGGCGAGGAACCCGCGGATCGTCTCGACGTCGGCGGCGAGGATGCGGCCGGTGACGGTCGTGGGCGACTTGCCCTTGATCGCGGCCTCTTCCTTCGCCTCGTCGTGGGCGATCTTGTGCGTCGCGACCAGGTAATCGCAGTACTGACGGAGGTCGAGTCCGTAGCAGCGCGACGTGTAGGGGCTGAAGTGCCGCTCGTCGGTGAGGTACGAGAGGAACTGCCGGACGATGGGAAGGTGATCTTGCTGCATGGACTCGTCTCGTCGAACGGGTTTCGGGAACGTCCCTTCGGGGACACTCCTGTTCTCCCGGGCTCTACGGCTATCGGCCGTTCGTGGGTGCCAGTTGAATGGCAGTTGCGAAGAGTTCCGGGACTTCCCGGTATTCACCCCGGACCTGACCGAAGACGCCCCCGGAAAGCCGGGGGTTCGCCCGCCGCAGGCGAATTCCGCGCGGCGAAACGCTGTTCTTGCCGCTCGAACGGGGCTTTCGTCCGATCAGTCCGCCGGTCGTTCGCCATCGACGAGCCGCGAGCCGTCGTCGTCGAGGCTCGGCGGTCGGAGGCTCCAGAGGGCGTCGACGCCGCCGCGGTCGGTCACGAAAAGGATCCGGTCGCCGCCCCGACCCCGCAGCCACGCCGGCTGCATGTTCCGGGTGAGTCCCGAGGTCAGCAGTCGCCGGTCGGAACCGTCGGCGAGCGCCGTCCACAGATCGCTGCGCTCCGGGCTTCCCGAGCGATCGCCCGATTCGACCACCGTCACGAACGCGATCCGCTCGGCGTCGGGCGACCAGCAGGCCTGGATCGTGGCTGCGTTTCGGGCCATCGCCAGCGGACGCTCTTCGACGGGACGCGTTCCCTCGACGTCGATCGCCCACAGCCCCCACCGCGACGAACGCCCTTCCGCGGCCCGCTGGACGAGGATCGTCGATCGGTCGCCCGGCCCGGTCGCGACCGGACTCCATCGCGGAAGGAACCCCTCGGCCAGCAGCCGCGGCTCGCCCGCGGCCGACGCGTCGACGGTCCAGACTTCCCACGTGCCGGTCTCGCCGCGCCGCGAAAAAGCCAGCCTTTCGCCGTCCGGCGACCAGGTCGGGTGGACCTCGTCGGCCGCGGACTCGGTCAGCCGGACCGGCGTCCCGCCGTCGACCGGAGCGACGAACACGTTCCAGTCGCCGTCGGAATCGCTCGCGAACGCCACGAAGCGGCCGTCGGGCGAGATCGCCGGCATGATCTGGTCACCGGGCATGGTCACCAGCGGGGCGACGTCGCGACCGAGCAGCGAACGGCGGTAGAGGTCGAAGTCCTTCCGCTGCTGCCGCGAGGCGAAGGCGACGAAGGTCCCGTCCCGATCGACGTCGGGCATGAAGTCACCGGTGGTGCCGAGGCCCGAGAGCCGCCGGAGGTCGCGTTCGACCTCGTCCGACTCGGCGATCGCGGCTGGATCAGGAACGGGCATGGGCTGGGTGGACGTCGCCGGTCCGGTCGAGAAGGCCTCGGCGAAGGGCATGGGGCCGCGGTCGGCCGGCGTCGTCGACTCGACAGGCGGGGTCCACGCGGTTTCCGGGGAGTCGGCCTCGGGGGCCGACTCGCAGCCGACCGGCACGAGTCCGACGAGCGAGGCCGCGATCGCGGCGGGCACGAAGGCCCGCGAGCCGCGGAGGGCGGAGGATGGATCGCGACGGCGAGGCTCGGTCATGGAAGAGCTCCGGGAGGGGAACCGGGGGGAACGGATCTCGGGCGGAAGTACTTATAGGACTTTGCGTCCGCAGCGAACGTTTCCGCGAGATTCGCTCTCCCTTCGGCAGAATCAACCGGGAGGCTTCCAATAACCCCGCCCTGAACTACACTTGCCGATCCCCGATTGCGTAGCTCAGTCGGTAGAGCAAGCGGCTTTTAACCGCTAGGTCGTGGGTTCGAGCCCCACCGCAATCAGTGGATCCGGGCACTGCCCCGGATTTCCCCGACCGCCCTTCCGGACTCCCCCCGGGACGTCCCGATCCCCCCGCCGCCGAACCTCGGATGCTCGTCCTTCACGCCTTCTGGAGCCGCGGACGCCTGAACCTTTGGGCGGAGGATTCCGCGCGGGCGCTCGTGGCCGAGATCGAGGGCACCGAGACGCCGATCCCGCATCCGTACGCGGCCGAGCCGGCGGCGATCCGGGCCGCGCTCCAGTCGGCGGGCTTCGCCGAAGAGTCCGACTTCAGCCCGGACTCGGTCGAGACGCTCACGCTGCCGTTCTGGGTGCCGCCGCACGTCCGCGAGCGCGGCCTGAGCCTGCCGATGCCGGGCGATCGCCTCGCGGGCATCCTCTCGATCGACGAGGACCTCCGGCTCGAGGCCCACGCCGCGACCGCGCGGGTCCCGTGCGTGACGCTTCCGCCGGGGCCGGCACTGGAAGTGCTCGTGCGGATGTCGACCGCCGACCACGCGGTGCCGGTCGCCGGCGTGTCCGGCGGCCTCGCGATCGGTGTCGACGTCCGCTACTGGACCGCGACCGCCCGGTTCCTCGCCGACCTGCTCGCCGACCAGCGGTTCGTCCCCACGCTTGTCCAGGATCGCGACGGCGAGGCGCGGGCCCAGTGGATTCCTTGGCTGTCCGACGCCCGCACCGAGGGCCGCCTCGCCGTGCTGCTCGAGTCGATGCCCGCGGCGAGCCGGGCCGTGAACGACGAGTCGCGCGGCCAGCCGTGGGCGATCCTCGAGTCGGCGCTCAACGCGATGACCGACGCGTACGTGCGGAAGGTGCTCGTCGCCGAGAGCTTCGGCGACGCGATCGAGGACCGCGACCCGACCGGCGACCCGCACGTCGCATGGCTCACCGGCCTGCTGAACGGCCGCAGTTCGCTGCCCGGGCCGGCTCCGGCGACGCTCGCCCTGCTTCGCGGGGCCCGCGCCTGGCTCGCGCAACTCGACGACGTGGCGGAAGGTCGCCTCGTGCGGCTCTG